>JAVHYH010000031.1:11102-18197 GCA_031119155.1 Brevundimonas sp. | reverse complement strand
CGCTACGTCGACACCCTGATCGTCATCCCGAACCAGAACCTGTTCCGCGTCGCCAACGAGCGCACGACCTTCGCCGACGCCTTCGGCATGGCCGACCAGGTGCTGCACTCGGGCGTCCGCTCGATCACCGACCTGATGATCCTGCCGGGCCTGATCAACCTCGACTTCGCCGACGTCCGCGCCGTCATGTCCGAGATGGGCAAGGCGATGATGGGCACCGGCGAGGCGACCGGCGACGACCGCGCCCTGATGGCCGCCCAGAACGCCATCGCCAACCCGCTGCTGGACGAGACCTCGCTGAAGGGCGCCAAGGCCGTGCTGGTGAACATCACCGGCGGCATGGACATGACCCTGCTGGAAGTCGACGAAGCCGCCAACGCCATCGCCGGCGAAGTGGACTCGGACGCCAACATCATCTTCGGCGCCGCCTTCGATCCGCAGCTGGAAGGCAAGATCCGCGTCTCGGTCGTGGCGACCGGCATGGAAGACACCGCCGCCGTCGCCAAGGCCCCGCCGTCGTCGGGTTCGCAGGGCTTCGACAGCCGTCGTCCGGCCCCGGCCTTCGCCCCGCGCGCCTCGGAGCCGGTGCGCTCGGAGCCGGCCCGCGCGCCGGAGCCGGTCCGCGCCCGCATGGAAGAGGCGCCGATCGTCCCGTCCTTTCAGCAGCCCGCCCAGCCGTCGTACGGCGCCGTAGCCCAGGCGCCGGAGCCCCGGCCCGAGCCGGTGATCCACGTCGCCGAGGAGCGTTCGCTGGAGCCGATCGTCGATCCGTGGGTCGAGGAGTTCGAATCCCGTCCGGCCGCCGCCGCTGCGCCGCAGGGTCAGGGCGACCTGTACATGGACCGTCCGGCCGCCGCCGCGCCGGAGCCGGCCCCGCGTCCCGAGCCGGCCTATGACGACGGCTACGACGACCGCGATCACCGCAAGAGCGGCTGGAGCCTGTTCGGCAAGAAGCGCCAGCAGCCGCAGCCGACCTATCCGTCCAGCAACTCGCGCCAGACGGAAATGCGCCACACCAGCCAGGTCCAGCCCAACAACGAGCCGGAGCTGGGTCAGGCCGAGGATGACCTCGAAATCCCGTCCTTTCTCCGCCGACTGGCGAACTAGGGATTAGGGACTGGGGATTAGGGATTAGGGGCGGCCTGAAAGGGCCGCCTCTTTCTTTTGGGGCTCAGCCTTCGGGCGAACCGCCTAATCCCAAATCCCCAATCCCTAATCGCTTCTCTGTTTCAGACCGAAACAATCCGAAACCCGACTTTCATTTCGCGCTTGCGAAGAGACCGCTAACCAAGACGGAAGGCGAACTCCGCACGCAGAGGCGGGGGCGCGATTGAGAAGAGAGTTCGAGTTTGTCGGTCCGTAACGACCATCTTCAGAAGACGACCGTCGCGCCCGCGATCATCGCCGGCGTGGGTGTGCACACGGGCGACCGCGTGCGTCTGGCCGTGCGCCCGGCGCCGGTCGGCACGGGCATCGTCTTCGTCCGCACCGACATCACCGACCGCGACAACCGCATCCCCGTCTCGGGCGAGGCCGTCGTCGACGCCCGCCTGAACACCATGATCGAGAACGCCGCCGGCGTGCGCCTGTCGACGATCGAGCACCTGATGGCCGCCTTCGCCGCCCTGGGCGTGTCGAACGCCGTGGTCGAGGTGGACGGCCCCGAGCTTCCGATCCTGGACGGCTCGGCCCTGCAGTTCGTCCAGCTGCTGGACCGCGCCGGCTTCCGCAAGCAGGAAGCCCCGGTCCGCTACATCGAGATCCTGGAGCCGATCCGCGTTCAGGAGGGCGACAAGAGCGCCGCCCTGCTGCCCTGCGACCGCTATGAGATGCGGTTCGAGATCGACTTCGCCACGCCGGTCATCGGCAATCAGGTCGTGGACTTCGTGGTCGACGAGCAGACCTTCCGCGACGAGATCATGGCCGCCCGCACTTTCGGCTTCGCCCATGAGGTCGAGGCCCTGCGCAAGGCCGGTCTGGCCCGTGGCGGCAGCCTCGAGAACGCCGTGGTCATCGACGGCGACCAGATCCTGAACCCGGGCGGGCTGCGCATGGAGCGCGAGTTCGTGAAGCACAAGGCGCTGGACGCCATCGGCGACCTGTACGTCCTCGGCGCCCCCCTGCTGGGCCGCTACGAGGGCGTGAAGGCCGGTCACGCGATCAACAACCTGCTGGTCCGCGAACTGCTGGCCAACCCGCAGGCCTGGCGCGAGGTCGTGCGCGTACCTGAAATGGCCATGGCGGGCTGAACACCCGCTTGAGTTGGCGAGAATTCGACGACGAATTTTCGACGATTTCGAAGACGGCCAGCGACGACACCGACGACGACGAAGACTCGTGCGCGCGGGCAGAACCCCTCCACCGCTTCGCGGTCCCCCTCCCCATCGGAGATGGGGAGGAGACGCTAACCCAGGCTGATCGCGCTCATAAGCCGCCCGAAGTCCGGTTCGCCGTTCAGATAGGCCCGGCGGTTCGAGAAGAACTGGACCTCGTCCGCGCGGGTGTCGTGGCCGGTCCACGCGGCCTCGCCCACGCCCGCTTGCTCCAGACGCCACAGGACGAAGGCGGGCAGGTCGAACAGGCGTTTGTCAGGGGCGGAGCCGGGGACGAAGTAGCGTTCGCTGCCCGGATCGTGGTGGGTGAAGCGGTCCTCGAAATCGGCGCCGACCTCGTAGCTGGCCTGGGCGATACAGGGGCCGACGACGGCGACGATGCGCGACGGCTCGGCGCCCAGGGCCTGCATGGAGGCGACGGTGGAATGGATCACGCCGCCCAGCGCGCCCTTCCAGCCCGCATGGGCCGCGCCGACGATCCCGGCCTCGGGATCGGCCAGCAGGACCGGGGCGCAGTCGGCGGTCAGGACGCCGCAGATGACGCCGGGGGCGGCGGTGGCGACGGCGTCGCCCTCGGGCCGCTCGCCCTTCCAGCCGGCATCGGCGACGCGGCAGATCGCGGAGTGGATCTGGTAGCAGGCGGCGATGTCGTCGGGCGTCCCGCCCATGTGGGCGGCGACGCGGCGGCGGTTCTCGGCCACGGCGGCGGGATCGTCGGTGGAGCCCAACCCGGTGTTCAGGCTGTCATAGATGCCGCCCGAGACGCCGCCGCGACGGGTGAAGAAGCCGTGGCGCACGCCCGCGCGCTCCAGCAGCGGGTGGGTGATGGGGGAGAGGGCCATGGTCACTCCTCGAAGCCCGGCACGACCAGGGTGTGCGGAGAGAAGATCGCGCAGGCCTTGAACAGGGTTCCCATCTGATCGTCGTCGGTCAGGCGGGCCAGCTGGCGCTCGATGACCGGGGCGGCGTCGGGACGGCCGGACTTCAGCCGGTCGGCGCGGGCCTCAATGCCCAGCAGTTTCAGGAACTCGCCCTGGCCGAGGCAGCCGGTGACGCCGGCGCCCGCATGGACGGCGGCCTCCTGCACGGTGGGAAAGTCGGCCCACTGGGTCAGGTCGGCCTCGCCCGGTTCGGCCAGGGGATCGACCTTCTGGTGCCGCTTCAGGGCCTGCAGGGTGTCGCCGGCCTCGGCCTTGGCCCGCCCATAGTCGATCAGCAGGGCCGCGCCGCCGGCGGCGGTGAGCAGGGTCGCCAGATCGCGGCCGAAGATGGCCTGTTGATCCGAGATCTCGACCGTCTGGCCGGGCTCGACCTCGAAATCGGGGCGTTTGAACCCGCCGGTGATGCGCACAAGTCCGAACTGCAGCTCGCCCCCGCCATTCTCGGCATCGGTCACGCCGATGCAGCGTTCGGCCCAGCCGTCTTCCGTCTTCACGAACTGGCGGGCGGGCAGGCAGTCCAGCACCTCATTGGCGATCAGGATCACCGGGGCGTCGGTCTCGATCTGCTGCAGGGACGAGACCCAGCGGGGATGGACGTCGCTGTCGGCCAGCATGCGGGCCTGGGCGGCGCGCAGGGGGGCGCTGGGCTCGATCAGGATCAGGTCCACCGCCTGCAGGAAGTCTGGCGCCAGACGGGCGGCGCGCAGGGCGTCGGCCATCAGGGTTCCGTCGCCGGGGCCGACCTCGACCAGCCGCACCCGCTCGGGCGCGCCCAGCCGGTTCCACAGCTCGATGGCCCACAGGCCGATCAACTCGCCGAACATCTGGCTGATCATCGGCGCGGTGATGAAGTCGCCAGTCGCGCCGAGGGCGGGGCGGGTCGCGTAATATCCGGCCTGCGGGTCATGCAGGCAGCGGGTCATGTAGTCGGCGACCGTCATCGGCCCGGTGAGGGCGATCTCGCGCGCCAGCCGCGCCTTCAGGCTCATGACCCGGCGGGCGTCTCGGGCGCCTTGTCGATGGGAGGGCGGCTCCAGGCGCGCCAGATCAGCCAGGCGCCGACGATCATCATCGGGATCGACAGGATCATGCCCATGGTCAGGCCCAGCGGCAGGTTGTCCAGACCGACGTCCGGCTGACGCACCGTTTCCAGCAGGGCGCGGATCACGCCGTAGCCGACCAGGAACAGGCCGGTGACATAGCCCGGCTTGCGCAGCAGGCCGCATTTCCAGACGGCGAAGGCCAGCAGGCCCAGCAGGAAGACGCCCTCCAAGCCGGCTTCATACAGCTGGCTGGGGTGGCGCACGACGTCGCCGGGACCCTGACCCAGATACTCGCAGGTCGCGCCATAGATGTCGCGGGCGCGCTGGTTGCAGAAGTTGACGCCCCACGAGACGGTCGTCTCGCGGCCCCAGAGCTCTCCGTTGATGAAGTTCGCCAGACGGCCGAACATCAGGCCGAACGGGGCGGCGGCCAGGGCGATGTCACCGATGGTCAGGATGCGGACCCGGGCGCGCAAGGCGAACAGGACGACCGCAAGGGTGCAGCCCAGCAGGCCGCCGTGGAAGGACATGCCGCCGTCCCACAGCCGGAACAGGGCGAAATTGTCCGGCCCCATGAACAGCTGGCCGTACAGGTGCGGCTGGTAGAAGAGGGCGAAGCCCAGACGGCCGCCCAGAATGATGCCGAGGGTGATCCACAGGACCAGATCGTCGAGCTGCTGGGTCGAGATCGGCGGCTTGCCGGGCGCCCACAGACGCTCGGTCTTGATGATTCGGGCGGCGTACCACCAGCCCAGAACGATCCCCGCCACATAGGCGAGGGCGTACCAGCGAATGTCCAGCGGGCCGATGCTGAACCACACCGGATTGAACTCGGGAAATTGCACGGGCGCTCCTGACGGCGTTTCCTCGGAGGGGTGGTTTAGCAAGCGTCGCCGATCCCGTCCCCGAATTTTCCGTAACGCCGCAGCGGCGCTTTCGCCGCATCCCTGACAAGGTTTCGTTCACCATATCGGGTCAGTCTTCGTTAACGATGCTCGCGCGTGCGAGTCGGAGCGCCGGAAAGCCATGCAAACCCGTAATCCCTTCCTCGACGAGTTCTCCAAACTGGCCACCGGCGCCATGGGTCTGGCCCAGACGGCGGGTGAGGAAGCCAAGACCGCCATGCGCGCCCAGGCCGACCGTTTCGTCGCCGAAATGGACCTGGTCCGTCGCGACGAATTCGATGCGCTGAAGGCGGAAGTCACGGCTTTGCGTGAGGAAATCGCCGCCCTGAAGGCCGCCAGGACGCCTCGCAAGGGAACGTCCACAGCGACTGTTCCCCCTCAGGACGCAGCCGGTTGAGCCGAATCTGCGAACCCGCCTACGGTTCCTTAACAGGGTGTGAGTCGCACCCGGGGAAGAGTTGATGGACGCCGTTCGGCCCGAAGAAATTGATACGCCCTTCGATCCGCTGGACGTTGTGGAACATGTGCTGGTGGCGGAGAATCTTCCGTTCGACCGCACGGATGAAGGCGACCTCGCCTTCTCGCTGGCCGGTGACTGGAAGGACTACGAGCTGTGGTTCGCCTGGCGTCCGGAGGGCGACTGCCTGCAGCTATGCTGCGCCCTCGACCTGCAGGCCTCCAAGGCCCGCCGCGCCGCCGCCTATGAGCTGGTGGGCCTGATCAACCAGCGCACCTGGATGGGCCATTTCGAGGTGTGGGCCGAGGACGGCGAAATCGTCTTCCGCCACTCGCTGGCCCTGCCGCTGGGCGAGCGCCCGACGCTGGCCCAGGCCGCCTCGATGATCGACGCGGCCGTCGAGGCTGCCGACCGCTACTATCCGGCCTTCGACTTCATGATCCGCGGATCGAAGAAGCCGCAGGAGGCGATCGACGCCTGCCTGTTCGAGACGGTCGGCACCGCCTGATCCGATGACCTCCGATGTCTCCCGTGACGGCGTGGTCCTTTTAGGCTGCGGCCGTCTGGGCTCGGCCATGCTGGAAGGCTGGCTGGCGACCGGTGCGGTCGAGGCTTCGGACCTGATCATTCTCAGCCCGTCTGAAAAGCCCGCTGCGGAAGCGGCGCGGGCGAAGGGGGCGCGCATCAATCCGCCGCTGGACGCCCTGCGTCAGGCGAAGACGGTCGTGCTGGCGGTGAAGCCGGCGATGTGGCGGTCAGCCCTTGGACCGTTGATCGAGCATCTGAACCCTGAGGCCGTGCTGGTGTCCGTCATGGCGGGCGTGAAGGCGGCGGACATCGCTGCGCTGGCCCGGCGACCCGTCGCGCGCGTGATGCCGACCACGGCGGTGGCGCAGGGGCAGGGCGTGGCGGCGGTCTGGTCGGATGACGCGCGCGCGCTAGAAGCCGCGCAGGCCCTGTTCGCCCCGGTGGCCGATGTGGCGCCGCTGGAGGACGAGGCCCTGATGGACGCGGCGACGGCCGTCGCCGGGTCGGCGCCGGCCTTCATCTACGCCTTCGTGCAGGGTCTGGCCGACGCGGGCGTGGCGCAGGGCCTGTCGCCGGAGGCCGCCGCGAGACTGGCGCGGGGCGCGTTGCGCTCGGCCGGGGCAGGGCTGGAGACGGGCGAGGGGCTGGACGCCCTGATCGCCCGCATCGCCTCGCCGGGCGGCACGACACGGGCGGGTCTGGATGCGATGGCCGACGGCGGCGACCTGACGCGCGCGGCCGAAGCCGCGGTCAGCGCCGCCGTGGCGCGGGCGAAGAGCCTCTAGCGGCTGACGTAGCGCCCGGCGGCCAGATTGGCGCCGAGGCGGCGGTAGGCGCGGTCGGCGTCCTGCCAGGTCGAGAAGCCCCGCACATCACTGAGGGTGTTGG
>JAVHYH010000031.1:2016-11092 GCA_031119155.1 Brevundimonas sp. | reverse complement strand
ATCGGACAGATTGTTCGAGAACCAGCGATAGCGCACCGGCTGAACCGTGCCGTCCGCGCGGGTGATCTGGCCCTCGATGGCGGCGCCGCCGATGGAGATGCTGCGCATGGTGTCCAGACCGGGCTGGTCGAAGGCCTGCTGGAAGGTGGGGCGGTTGGGCTTGAGCTCGGTCAGGACCAGATCGATGCGCGCGCCGGACAGGCTGGCGTCGTCGGCGAGGGCGCGGGAGACGAGTTCGGCCAGACGGTCGGCCTGCTCCTGCACCTCACGGGCGCCGAGTTCCTCGGTCTTGTCCTGAAGCTTGTCGCCGAGGGTGACGTTCACCGACGGCTGGGCGGCGGCCGCGCCGGCCACGACAGCGGCGGCGGCGAAGGGAAGGATAAAGGCGAGCTTGCGCATGGCGGTCTCCGGATCGCCCCCGATCAGACCCGAAAGATGGGCGCGATAGCCCCGCTTGGCAATGCTCTAGCCGGGCATGCGGATCACGGCGCGCAGACCGCCCAGATCGCTGCGCTCCAGGGTGATGTCGCCGCCGTGCCCGCGCGCCACGTCGCGGGCGATGGCGAGGCCCAGGCCGACGCCCTTGCGGTTCTGGTTGCGGCTCTCGTCCAGACGCGAGAAGGGGCGGAAGGCCTCCTCGTGCATCTCGTCCGGAATGCCGGGGCCGTCGTCCTCGACCGCGATCTCGAACCCGCCGGAGGGCAGGGGGCGGGCAGTCAGGCGCAGATGCTCGCCGTGCGAGGCGGCGTTGCCGGCCAGATTGCTCAGCGCCCGCTTGAAGGCGAGGGGACGCAGGATGGCGGACAGGGCGGGCGGTGCGACGACCTCGACCTCGGCCCCGGCGCGCCGGGCGTCCTCGGCGGCGACGGCCAGCAGGTCGGTGATCGACACCTCCTGCGGCGTTTCGCCCGCCTCGCCCCGGGCGAAGGCCAGATACTCGTCGATCATATGCTCCATCTCGTCCATGTCGCCGCGCATGGCGTCGGCGCGCTTGAACGGCGGGGCGAGGGCCAGTTCCAGACGGAGCCGGGTCAGGGGCGTGCGCAGGTCGTGGCTGACCGAGGCCAGCAGGGCGGTGCGCTGGTCGATGTGGCGCTGGATGCGGTCGCGCATGTCCATGAAGGCGCGGGCGGCGGCGCGGACCTCGCGGGCGCCGGAGGGCTTGTAGCGTTCGCGCGGCTCGCCCCGGCCGAAGGCCTCGGCCGCCTCGGCCAGTCGTTCGATGGCGCGCACCTGATTGCGGATGAACAGGATGGCCACGCCCATCAACAGGACGGTGGCGATCAACAGCCACAGCACGAAGATATGGGCCTGTGTGGCGACGGCGCGCTCGCGCGGGGCGATGATGCGCAGCACGCCCTGCGGCTGCTGCACCCGCACGTCGACGTAGGCGGGATAGCGGGTGGTGTCGAACCAAACGGGCTGGTCGATCCGGTTCTTCAGCGCCTCCTCCAGCGTCCGGTCGACCACGCCCAGCGCGCCGCGCCGGGTCTCCTTCGGCAGGGTCTCGCCCTCCTGAAGGGCGATGGACAGGGACATGGAACGCTCGGCCCGCTCGGCGATGACCTCGAGGTTGCGGGGCGTCGGATCGTCTGCATAGCTCTCGGCCGCCCAGGCGATGTCGCCCGCCAGCCCGTCGGACAGGCGCGCGGTCACCGTCTGCCAGTGCATGTCGAAGAAGGCCCAGGTGACGGCCACCTGCATGACCAGCACCGGCAGGACGATGATCAGCAGCGACCGGCCCCACAGCGAGGTGGGCAGACGCCGCTTGAGAAAGCGCGGCCAGAGGGCGGCGGGCAGCAGCCGCATGACCCGTCAGTCCGGCGCCAGCATGTAGCCGATGCCGCGCACCGTCTGCAGGTAGCGCGGGTTCTTCGGGTCGGCTTCCAGCTTGCGACGCAGGCGGGTGACCTGCACGTCCACGGCGCGGCCGGTGATGTCGGCGGTGTCGGGCGACAGGCTCATGCGCTCGACGGGGGCGTGGGCGTGGATGGCCAGCGTCTTCAGGAGTTGGGCCTCGGCTTCGGTCAGGCGCTGGGGCTTGCCGTCCTTGAGCAGTTCCAGCCGCTCCATGTCGAACACTGCGGGGCCGAGCTTGATCTCGCGCGGGGTCAGCGGCTTGCCGCCGGTGCGGCGCAGGATAGCGTCGATGCGCAGGGCCAGTTCGCGCGGGTCGAACGGCTTGGACATGTAATCGTCGGCGCCGCGGGACAGGCCCTCGATCCGGTCGTCCGGATCGCCCTTGGCGGTCAGCAGCAGGACGGGGGTCTTCGACGTCTCGGCCTGCGAGCGGATCCAGCTGGTCAGGTCGAAACCGCTTTCGCCGGGCATCATCACGTCCAGCACGATCAGGTCGAACTCGATCAGTTCGACAAGGCGGCGGGCGGCGGCCGCGTGGGCGGCGCCGGTGACGCGATAGCCCTCGCGGGTCAGGAATTCCTTGAGCAGTTCGCGGATGCGATCATCGTCATCGACGACCAGCAGGTGACGGCCCGCGCCGGCGCCCGCGATGGGGCCCGAACGGCCATAGGCGCGCGTATCGGTCATGCGGATGCGACCTTGTACGCGCGACAGGCGTTGACCTGAGCGATTCCGAGGGGTCTAACCCGGTAAGTTTCGCGGGAGACGTTATTCAATGGCCTTCGTTCCTTTCGACGATCGTGACGGCTGGATCTGGTTCGACGGGCATTTCGTGCCCTGGCGGGACGCGAAAACGCACGTTCTGACCCATGCCCTTCACTACGGCTCGTCGGTGTTCGAGGGTGAGCGTATGTATGGCGGCGAAATCTTCAAGCTGACGCCGCATTCGGAACGGCTGAAGCGCTCCGCCAATCTTCTTGATTTTGATCTTCCGTACAGCGTGGCCGAGATTGACGCCGCCTGCAAGGAAACCTGCGAAAAGATGGGGCTTTCGGACTGTTATGTGCGTCCGGTGGCCTTCCTGGGCTCGGAACAGGTCAGCGTGACGGCCAAGAACTCGAAGCCGCACGTCGCCATCGCGGCCTGGGAATGGCCCAGCTATTTCGATCCGGAGACCAAGGCGAAGGGGATTCGCCTGGAGTGGGCCAAGTGGCGTCGCCCCGACCCGGCCACCGCCCCGTCGGCGGCCAAGGCCGCGGGCCTGTACATGATCTGCACCATGTCCAAGACCGCCGCCGAGAAGCGCGGCTTCTCGGACGCGATGATGCTGGACTGGCGCGGCTATGTGGCCGAGGCGACCGGCGCCAACGTCTTCTTCGTGCAGGACGGCGTTCTGCACACCCCGCCGATCGACGCCATTCTGGACGGTATCACCCGTCAGACCGTGATCGAGATGGCCAAGGCGAAGGGCATTGAGGTGGTCGTGCGCCACATCCGCCCGGAAGAGCTAGCGACCTTCAGCGAGTGCTTCCTGACCGGCACCGCCGCCGAGGTGACGCCGGTGAGCGAGATCGGTGAATACCGCTTCACCCCCGGCGCCCTCAGCCTCGGCCTGATGGAAGACTACGGCAAGCTGGTCCGCGGCCAGCTCTAAGCGGGCACGGGCGTCCGGCGGCGCAGGCGTCTGACGATCCACCAGACCGCGCCGCCGACCAGGCCGATCGGCGCCAGCAGCGAGCTGACGGTGATCAGCGCCGCCAGCATGCCCATCGACAGGTGCATGGCGTTTTCCAGCGCCTTGGCCACCGGCCGGGTCGGGCTGCTGGCGGCCATCACGCCGTTCTCGCGGTAGTCGATGGTCAGGCGGGCGGACTGGACCCGGCTGTTCAGCTCACGCAAGGCGATCTCCTGCGCGTTCTGCAGCCGATAGAGTTCGGCCAGTTCCCGCTCGATCTGCATCCGTTGCGCCATGGTCGCGCCCTGACGTTGCTGCAGGTCGCTGATGCGGTCGGCGAGGGTGGCCGTGGTCGCCGCGCCGGTGGCGGCTTCGTCCATGCCGCGCGTGACGTCTTCGCCCTGGGTCCGCGCCTCGTCCATGCGGCCACCCGCGTTGGCGGCGTCCAGCGCCAGCTTGGCCCGGAAGCGGTTGATCCAGTCCGGCTGGCCCCGCAGTTCCAGATGTCCGCCGATCCGGCCGGAGGTCCAGTCGGCCTCGGCCGAGACGACCTGACAGAGCTCCGGTCCGGCCGAGACGCAGGTGTATTCATGTTCGCTCATCAACTGGGCGCCGCGCTCCTTCGGGATCGCGAGGGCGTAGGTGAAGGCATAGGCGATACGCGCCACCGGCATGACCGGCTCGGCGCGGATCGCCGCGATCGGAGGCGGGGCGACGGGGGCTTCCCGCTCGGCGTTGGCGTTGATCCGTTCGATCGCCTCCTCCATGCGCCGGGCCGGGGCCCGCACCTGCAGCTTGGGCGCGGGCGGAGCCGCAACGCCCGCCGGTTGAGGCGGCTCGGGCGCGACCGCATTGTCGGTTCGCGACTGATAGCCGTTTTCGCCGGAACCCCCGTCCGTCGCCTGACCGCAGGCGGACAAAGCCATTGCGCCGGCACAGGCCAGCAGGATCGCCTTTCGCATCGTCATTCTCCCTGTCGCCGTGGAAGCACACGGTTATGCGATGGCGCATGGGGAAGGGGGCGAAGTGCGGGCCGGTTGACAGCGGAAGCTTGGCCGGAAGGCGTCGAATTCAAGTCATGGTTTCCGCGCTTGCCAGATGCGACAAGCTGTCGTTCAAGGGCTGGAGATGGCCGCGCGGTTAGCCGGTCGGGGAAGTGTTGATGTTCAGCCTGCTGAATCTGCAGAGCCTGCTGGGGCTCGTCGTCATCGTGGGCGCCTGCTGGGGCCTGTCCGAGAACAAGCGATCCTTCCCCTGGAAGCTGGCGATCGGCGCGATCCTGGTTCAGGCGGCGCTGGTGCTGGTGCTGTTCAACCCGGCCTCGCACGGGGTGCTGACGACGATCAACGGCGCGGTCGACGGGCTGGCCAGAGCGACCAGCGTCGGCACCAATTTCGTGTTCGGCTATCTGGCCGGCGGATCGTTCCAGCAGCCCTATTCGGTGCAGGAGCCGGGCGCCCTGTTCACCTTCGCCTTCAATGTGCTGCCGCTGATCCTCGTCATCTCGGCCCTGTCGGCCCTGCTGTGGCACTGGAAGATCCTCAAGTGGATCACCTACGGCTTCGGCTTCCTGTTCCAGAAGACGATGGGGCTGGGCGGCGCCTCGGCGCTGGCGGTGGCGGCCAACATCTTCCTGGGCATGATCGAGAGCCCGATCGTCATCCGCGCCTATCTGGACAAGCTGACCCGCTCGGAACTGTTCCTGATGATGGTGGTCGGTCTGGCGACCGTCGCCGGCTCGACCATGGTGGCCTACGCCCTGATGCTGGCGCCGACCCTGCCGAACGCGGCGGGGCATGTTCTGGTCGCCTCGATCATCTCGGCCCCGGCGGGCATCCTGCTGGCCCGCATCATCATCCCGGAGACCCCGGGCGAGGGCGGCGCGTTCGCCAAATACGACTCCCCCCTGAAATACGACAGCGCCATCGACGCCATCGTGAAGGGGACCTCGGACGGCCTGATGGTCGTGCTGAACATCTCGGCGGTGCTGATCGTCTTCGTGGCGCTGGTGGCGCTGGTGAACATCATGGTCGGCGCGATCTTCCCGGGCATCAGCGTCGAGTGGCTGCTGAGCTGGATCTTTGCCCCGATCGCCTGGCTGACGGGCGTTCAGTGGTCGGACGCGCGTGAGGCGGGCCTGTTGCTGGGCGTCAAGCTGACCCAGACCGAGTTCAAGGCCTTCATGGACCTGGGCGCGGTCCCGGCGGGAGAGATGAGCGAGCGGACCCGCATGCTGCTGACCTACGCCCTGTGCGGCTTCGCCAACATCGGCTCGGTCGGCATCACCGTGACCGGCCTGTCGGTGCTGATGCCCGAGCGGCGGGAAGAGGTGCTGGGACTGGTCTGGAAGGCGCTGTTCGCGGGCTTCCTCGCCACCCTGATGAGCGCGGCCATTGTCGGAGCCATGCCCGGCTCCATATTCGGCTGAACCGAAAGGCCGATCACATGAAGCTCTACACCTCGCACCGCGCCCCCAACCCCCGCCGGGTCCGCTGGGTTCTGGCCGAGAAGGGCGTCGAGGACGTGGCGCTGGTCGAGCTGGACATCATGTCGGGCGAGCACCGGACGCCGGAGTACCGGGCCAAGGTGGGCGTGCCGCATGTGCCGGCGCTGGAGCTGGCGGACGGGACCACGATCTCTGAATCGATCGCCATCTGCCGCTATCTGGAGTCGGTCTATCCCGAGCCGAACCTGTTCGGTCGCGACGCCAGCGAGCAGGCGGTGATCGAGATGTGGACCCGCCGCTGCGAGTTCTATCTGGCCAATCCGATCATGCTGAACGTGCGCCACTCGCACCCGGCGCTGGCGGCGCTGGAAGCGACCCAGCTGCCGCAGGTGGCGGAGTACAACAAACTGTCGGCCGAGAAATTCATGCGGACGCTGGACCGCCGTCTGGCCGAGCATGAGTTCATCGCCTCGGACCGCTTCACCATCGCCGATGTGGTGGCGGTCGTCGGGCTCGATTTCGCGCGGCTGATCAAATACCGGCCGCCCGAGGAGTTCACCCATCTGGCCCGCTGGCTGGAAGCGAGCCGCGCCCGCCCGGCGGCGAAGGCCGGGGTCTAGATTCGGGCCGCCAGCATGGGCGCGACGTCCAGCGCGGTCTGCACGGCGTCATACTGCGGCTCATAGTCGATCAGCCGTTTCGCGCCGGACAGGTCGAAGGTCTGCGACCAGGCGAGGGTGGCCAGAGTGTAGGGCGTCAGCACCGGCTCGGGCTGGCCCGGGAGCAGGCGGTTGAGGTTTTCGGACACGACAGACAGCGTCTGGCCGAGGATCAGGGGCAGGGGGACGATCTTCACCTCGGTCCCGAGCCGGTCGGCCAGCTTGCGGACCAGCTCGTTCAGCGGAATGGCGCGGCCGGAGGTGACGTTGACCACCTGACCGCCCGCCGTCTCGCGATGGGCGTCGGCCAGCAGAAAGGCGCGGGCGGCGTCGCGGTGGTCGGTCATCTCGACCAGCGCCCGACCGTTCCGGAACAGGGGGAAGCGGCCCTTTTTCACCAGTCGCAACAGGCGCGGCAGCAGGACGGCATCATCCGGCCCGACGATGGCGCGGGGGCGTAGGGAGACGGTGCGGAAGCCCGGCGCATCGGCGGCGCGGACCAGTCGTTCGGCCTCGCCCTTGGTGCGGGCATAGGCGTTCAGCGGGCGCGGATTGGGGACGCTGGCCTCGGTCAGATCGGTCTGGTCGCCCCAGCGGGCGAAGATCGAGGGCGAGGAGACGAAGATGAAGGCGTCGGCGCCCGCCTTCTTTGCAGCACCCAGCAGACGGCGGGTCAGTTCGACATTGGCGCGGTCGAAGTCGGCGTCCGGGCCCCACGGGCTGGACAGGCCGGCGGCGTGGAAGACCACGTCGATGTCGCGGCAGGCGTCGTCGGTCTGGTCCAGCAGGTCGCCGCCGAAGGGCTCGGCGCCCATGGTCCGCAGTCGCTCCAGCGCCTCGGGCTTGCGGCCCGAGCCGCGCACCGCATAGCCGGCGTCCAGCAGGGCGCGCACCAGCGACAGGCCCAGTCCGCCGGTGGCTCCGGTGACCAGCGCCCGCCGGGTCATGCTTTCACCGCCCGGGCAGCGAGCACGTCCAGCACGTCCTGCAGCTTCAGCCCGCGCGCATGGAGCAGGACCAGCAAGTGATAGATCAGATCGGCGCTCTCTGAGGCCAGTTCCTCGTCCGGCCCGGCGGCGCCGGCGAGAGCGGTCTCGACCCCTTCCTCGCCGACCTTCTGGGCGACCCGCTTGGGCCCTTCGGCCATCAGGCGGGCAGTCCAGCTCTCCGCCGGATCAGCAGCGGCGCGAACGGCGATGGTCTGCTCCAGCCGGGCCAGCCGACCGACGCCGGGCGCGTCCTCGTCGCCGAAGCAACTGACGCGGTTCAGGTGGCAGGCGTTGCCGACCGGGCGAACCTTCAGCACCAGCGCGTCGCTGTCGCAGTCCGGGGTGATCGAGACGACGTGCAGCCGGTCGCCCGAGGTCTCGCCCTTGCGCCAGCGTCCGCCGCGCGAGCGGGAGAAGAAGGTCGCCTCGCCACTCTTCACCGTCTCGTCGAAGGCGGCGCGGTCCATATAGGCGAGGGTCAGCACCTGCAGCGTCGCGGCGTCCTGCACCACAACCGGGATCAGGCCGTCGCCCTTGGCGAAGTCGAGCGAGTTCGCGTCGATCATGGTCTCACCTCGATGCTCGAGCGGATCAGGAAAGCCTTGAGTTCGGGGATGGGCAAGGTTCCGGTGTGGAAGACGCTGGCCGCGAGCGCGCCGGACACGTCGGCCTGGTCGAAGACGTCGCGGAAATGCTCGGCCGATCCGGCGCCGCCCGAGGCGACCAGCGGGATGGTCAGGCGCGAGCGGGCCTCGGCCAGCTGGGCGATGTCATAGCCCTTGCGGACTCCGTCCTCGTCCATGCAGTTCAGCACGATCTCGCCCGCGCCGAGCCGTTGCGCCTCGACGATCCAGTCCATCGTCCGGCGGCCCGAGCCCCGGCTGGCGGCGGCGTCGCCGGTGTACTGATGCACGACCCAGTCGTCGCCGGTTCGCCTGGAGTCCACGCCGACGACGACGCACTGCGAGCCCAGCCGGTCGGCCATTTCGGCGATCAGCTCCGGGCGCTCCAGCGCCGGGGAGTTGATCGACACCTTGTCCGCGCCGTGGTCGAGGCAGAGCGCGGCCTGCTCGACCGAGCGGATGCCGCCGGCGACGCAGAAGGGAATGTCGAGCAGCCGGGCGATGTCGCGCACCCAGCCATAGTCGAGCGTCCGGCCCTCGGGGCTGGCGGTGATGTCGTAGAAGACCAGTTCGTCGGCGCCCTGATCGCGATAGCGGGCGGCCAGTTCGGCGGCGTCGCCCATGTCGGTGTGGCCGACGAATTTCACGCCCTTGACCACCCGGCCGTCCTTGACGTCCAGACAGGGGACGATGCGCCGGGCGGTCACTTGACCGCCCTCTTGCCTGAAGAATGGGCGGTCATGCGGCGGCCGTGGCGAGGGCTTCGGGCAGGGTGAAGCGGTTTTCGTAGAGGGCACGGCCGACGATGGCGCCGTTGCAGCCCA
>JAVHYH010000031.1:0-2006 GCA_031119155.1 Brevundimonas sp. | reverse complement strand
CGGTCATGCGCGCGCCGTCTCCAGCGCCTGCTCCAGCGTGAACCGGCCTTCGTACAGGGCGCGACCGATGATGGCGCCCGACGCGCCGACCGAGCGGGAGCCGGTCAGGTCGGTCAGGTCGGCGATGCCGCCCGAGGCCTGAAGCCACAGGTCGGGACGGCGCTGGTGGATCTCGGCCAGCAGATCGAGGTTCGGCCCGGTCAGGGCGCCGTCGCGGCCCACGTCCGTCACCAGCATATGTTTGGCGCTGCCGACGGGATAGCGGTCCAGCGCGGTCCACAGGTCCACATCCGCGGCCTCTGTCCAGCCCTTGAGGGCGGGCACATAGCGGTCGCCGTCGGCCTTTACATCGAGGGCGAGGGTGATGTGGTCGATACCGAACCGCTCCAGCCAGCCCAGCACCGCGTCCGGCTGTGTCACCGCCAGCGAGCCGACCACGACGCGGCTGACCCCGGCCCCCAGCAGACGGGCGACATCGTCGGCGCTGCGCACCCCGCCGCCGGACTGGATGCGGATGTCGATGGCCGAGGCCAGTTCGCCGATCAGCTCATGCTGCATCGCGCGGCCCGCCTCGGCGCCGTCCAGATCGACGATGTGCGCCCAGGTGGCGCCCGAGGCCCGGAACGCCGCCAGCCGCTTGGCCGGGGCGTCGTCGTAGTGGGTCACCTGATCGAACCTGCCGTGCATCAGCCGGACGCAGACCCCGTCGCGCAGATCGATGGCGGGATAGACGATCATGCGTCGAGCTCCAGGAAGTTCTTCAGAATACGGGCGCCGGTCTTGGCTGATCGCTCCGGGTGGAACTGGCAGCCCCAGCGGTTGGCCTGCCGCACCACGGCGGGGACCACGCCGCCGTAGTCGGCGCGGGCAAGGGTAGCCGGACCGTCGGGACAGACGAAGCCGTGGACGAAATAGGCCCACTCATCCTCGCCCAGACCGTCCAGCAGCGGATCGGCTTGCGGGATGTCCAGCCGCGACCAACCCATGTGCGGGACGGGCAGGGACGGGCCGGGCTCCAGCTTCGCCACCCGGCCGGGGATCAGGCCGAGCAGAGGCGTGCCGCCGCCCTCTTCGCTGTCGGCGAACAGCAGCTGCTGGCCCAGACAGACGCCCAGAAGGGGGCGCGGGAAGGCGCGGATCGCGTCGGTCAGGCCGAGCGCGTCGAGGCGGCTCATCGCGTAGCCCGCCTGACCGACGCCGGGCAGGATCAGCCGCTCGGCCTCGGCCACATCGACCGGATCGCTGGTCAGGCGCACGGCGGCGCCCAGCCGCTCCAGCGCGAACTGCACCGAGGCGACATTGCCCGCGCCGTAGGTCAGGACGGTGACGGACTTCACAGCACCCCCTTGGTCGACGGCACGGCGTCGCCTTCGATGCGGATGGCCTGACGCAGGGCGCGACCGAAGGCCTTGTAGGCGGCTTCGGTCTTGTGGTGGTCGTCCTCGCCCTTGACCGAGACATGGACCGCCGCGCCTAGGTGTTCGGCCAGCGAGCGGAAAACGTGGGCGGTCAGGTCGGTGCGGTAGTCGCCGATGAAGGGGGTGTCGAACGTGCCCTCGAACACCGGATAGGGACGGCCCGAAAGGTCGATGGACACCTGCGCCTCGGCTTCGTCCATGGGCAGGACGAAGCCGTAGCGGGCGATGCCGCGGCGTTCGCCCAGCGCCTGTTTCAGCGCCTGACCCAAGGCGATGGCGCTGTCCTCGATTGTGTGGTGCGGATCGGTGTGCAGGTCGCCCTCGCACGACAGGGTAAGCGAGAAGCCCCCGTGGGCCGCGATCTGCTCCAGCATGTGATCGAAGAAGCCGACGCCGGTGGCGATGACCACGGGGCCGGTCGCGTCCAGATCGACGGCGCAGACGATGCGGGTCTCCTTGGTGTCGCGCACGGACTGGCCGGTGCGGGCCGGGCGGGCGCGGGGCGGGTTGAGGCCGAGGGCGACCAGAAGGCGGTCGTTGACCTCGGGCTTGAGCGAGACCGGCAGGCGCAGGCGGTCGCCGGACCGG
>JAVHYH010000273.1 GCA_031119155.1 Brevundimonas sp. | reverse complement strand
CGGATGGTGTCGCCGATCCCGGCCCACAGCATCGAGCCCATGCCGATGGCCGACTTGATCGTGCCGGTGCGCAGCGGCCCGGCCTCGGTCACCCCGAGGTGCAGCGGACAGTCGATGGCGTCGGCCAGTTGCTGGTAGGCGGCGACGGTCAGGAAGGGGTCCGACGCCTTCACCGAGATCTTGAACTCGTGGAAGTCGTTGTCCTGCAGGATGCGGGCGTGGTTCAGCGCGCTCTCGACCATGGCGTCGGGACAGGGCTCGCCGTATTTCTCGAGCAGTTCGCGCTCCAGCGAGCCGGCGTTGACGCCGATGCGCATGGAGCAGCCGTTGTCGCGGGCGGCCTTGATGACCTCCTTCACCCGCTCGGCGTTGCCGATATTGCCCGGATTGATGCGCAGGCAGGCGGCGCCCGCCTCGGCGGCCTCGATGCCGCGCTTGTAGTGGAAGTGGATGTCGGCCACGAGCGGCGCCTTCGCCTCGCGCGCGATGGTCCTGAAGGCGGCGGTGGACTCCTCGTCCGGGCAGGAGACGCGGACGATGTCCGCCCCGGCCTCCTCCAGCTTGCGGATCTGGTCGATCGTCGCCGCCGCGTCCGAGGTCGGCGTATTGGTCATCGACTGGACGCTGATCGGCGCGCCGCCGCCGACGGCGACATTGCCGACCATGATCTGGCGGCTCTTGCGGCGTTCGATATGGCGCCAGGGACGGACGTGGGTGTGATCGAGGCTCATGCTGCGCTCAACATAGGCTCACGATTGCGGCATGGCCACGACAAGCGACGTCGCGGCTCAGCCTCCGGTCTGCGACGAGACGGACTGAAGCTGGGCCTGGGCCGTCTGACGGGCCGCCTCGGTGCGGGCGGCCAACTCGGCGGCGGCCTGACGGGCGAGCGTCTGGGCGCGGGTGTTCAGCTGGCCGAGCTGGGTCTGCTGGGCCTGCAGCGCTCCGCCGTGCTCGCCGTTCAGATAGATGTCGAAGGCCGCGAACTCGGTGGCGTCGATCACTGCCGACACGCCCGCGGGCGCGCGCCAGGCTTCGCCGGCGGCCAGTTGACGGGCGAACAGCACCCGGCCGTCCGCCATGCGCACGACGATGGCGGCCGCCTTGCGGGCCTGGATGATGACATCGGAGGCGCTGGCCGAGGCGCCGTAGATGGCGCCGCGCGGGTTGAAGGCCCGCGCCACAGGAGGAGCGGCGGCCGCGGCGGCGGCCACGGCTTCCGGCGAGGTCGGGTCGATGCCGGTGAGCTGGGCCTCCAGGCCGGGCGTGATGTAGAGGGCCGGGATGGTCTGGTCAGGCGGCGCGGGATGCGGGGCGGTCAGACGCATGGCGACGGGCTGGCCCGGCACCGTGCCCAGACGCCAGGTCTCCGG
This sequence comes from Brevundimonas sp., assembly GCA_031119155.1. GTDB lineage: Bacteria > Pseudomonadota > Alphaproteobacteria > Caulobacterales > Caulobacteraceae > Brevundimonas. The sequence continues at coordinate 2,300 of JAVHYH010000273.1, read as the reverse complement.
CACTTCGGCGATGTCCGAAGGCTGGGGCGCCTGCATCAGGTTGATGCGCTGAAAGACGTTCCAGCCGACCACCGCACAGAGCAGCACGGCGACGCCGGCGATCAGGCGGGGCGAGTAGCGCTTCACCTCCTCGAAGGCGATGCCGACCGGCGGCTGCAGCGGCACGGACGGGTCCGGGCTCTCGCGCTTGAAGCGTTCGACGGCCAGTTGTTCGTCCAGCCCCAGGGCGCCGGCATAGGCGCGCACATAGCCGATGGAGAAGACGCGGTTGGGCAGGATCGAGAAGTCGTTCTGCTCAAGGGCGGTCAGATAACGGGACGGGACGCGGGTCTGGCTGGACAGTTCCGCCAGCGACCGGCCCGAGTGGTCGCGGGCGATGCGGAGGCCTTCGCCGAGAGTCGGCGCATCGGTTATGGAAGGAACCAGTTCCTTCCAGTCGGCCGCACCAAACTCTTCCGGGCTCTTGCCCGTATCACGCGCCATGACGCCCGACCTCACACTCGACGGCGCGTCATCCTCGCCCGTCGTACTCGAACCCGGCCCCTGTACCATATCGGGATGACAGTCCGGCCCTGCCCCCGCAGGTCCGTCGAGTTCGCCTTGTGGATAACTCATAAGAGTTGACCGCTCAATGATTTGTTAGGCGCCTTGGCCGTTCCGGCCCGGCACAGATCAAATCTGGACGTTCAACTTCCGGGCCAGAGTTTCGAGCTCGCCACGCACCGAGGCGGACGACGAGCCGAGCAGACTGGAGACGCCGCGGCGGGCGGCGTTCAGATCGGTCGACAGGATCATCCGCTTGACCGGCCCGACACCGCCCGCGGGCGCTGAAAGGCGGGTGAATCCAAGGGTGAGCAGGGCGAAGGCCTCGAGCGGGCGCCCGGCCAGCTCGCCGCAGACGGAGACCGGCGTGCCGGTGTCGGCGCATTTCTTCTGGATCTCGGCCAGGGCGCGCAGCGCCGGCGGCGAGAGCGGATCGTAGCGATCCGAGACCAGCGGGTTCGTCCGGTCGGCGGCGAACATGTACTGGAACAGGTCATTGGTGCCGATCGACACGAAGTCCGTCAGCGGCAGCAGGGCGTCGAGGTGCCACAGCAGGCTGGGGCACTCGATCATCGCCCCGACCCGCAGCAGGGCGGGCAATTCGCGGCCCCGGCGACGGGCCCAGGCGCATTCGATATCGACCAGTTCCCGCGCGGCGCGGAACTCGTCCACGGTGGCGATCATCGGGAACATCACGCGCAGCTCCCGCCCGGCGGCGGCGCCCAGCAGGGCGCGCAGCTGGAGGCGCAGCATGGCCGGGCGGTCGAGGCCCAGACGGATGGCGCGACGGCCGAGGGCCGGGTTCTCCTCCCGCTCGGTTTCCAGATAGGGCAGGACCTTGTCGCCGCCGATGTCGAGGGTGCGGAAGGTCACGGGCCGGTCGCCGGCGGTGTCGAGCACGAGGCGGTACAGGGCCGTCTGGCTTTCCAGCCGCGGCAGCTCCTCCGACACCATGAACTGGAACTCGGTGCGGAACAGTCCGATGCCTTCGGCGCCGGTGGCGTCCAGGTTTTCCAGATCGACGGCCAGACCGGCGTTGGTCAGCAGGGTGATGCGCTGGCCGTCGGCGGTGATCGCATCGACGTCGCGCAGCTTTTCGAACTCGGCCTGCCGCTGGCTGCGGACCTCCATCCGGGTCTGGACCGCCGCCAGCATATCCGGGCGGGGACGGAGATAGGCCTCGCCGGTCTCGCCGTCGGCGATGACCAGATCACCCTCGGACAGGCGGTCGCGCAGCCCCATCAGGCGGCCGACGCAGGGGATCTGCAGGGCGCGGGCGACGATGGCCGCGTGGCTGGCGGCCGAGCCCTCTTCCAGCAGAAGGCCCTTCAGCTTCTCGCGCGGATACTCCAGCAGGTCCGCCGGACCGAGGTTGCGGGCCACGAGAATGGCGTCATCCGGCAGGTCGCGCATGCCGGGGTTGTCGCCCGCCAGCACCCGCAGCAGGCGGTTGGCCAGATCCTCAAAGTCGTGCAGCCGCTCCTTGATGTAGGGATCGCGGGCCTTGGCGAAGCGGGCGCGGTGCTCGTTGCGGACGCGGTCCACGGCGGCTTCGGCGGTCAGGCCGGTGCGGACGGCTTCCTCCAGCGACCGGTTCCAGCCCCGGTCGTCGGCGAACATGCGGTAGGTTTCCAGCACCTCGAACGACTGGCCGCCCAGCTTGCCGGCGCCGCCTTCCAGCATGCTGTCGATATTGGCCTTCAGCCCGATCAGGGCCTCGCGCAGGCGGATTTCCTCGACCTGCTGGTTCTCGGCCA
>JAVHYH010000030.1:6879-18462 GCA_031119155.1 Brevundimonas sp. | reverse complement strand
ATGCTCGGCCGTCAGGAAGCCCATCAGGTCGGCCACGTCGGCGGGGTGCAGGTCTTCCAGCAGCGACCGCAGCTTCAGCCCGTCGCCGTCATCGGCGGCATCCACCACCTTCACGACGAAGCCGGGCGTCAGGACGTAATCCTCGTCCAGCGCGATGTGTTCGATGTCGTCTTCGGCGGGCGAATGGGGGGCGGTTGCGGTGTTGCTCACGCTGCGGCCTCCCTCAGTCTGTCGCTTAGTCAGCCTTAGCCGATGATTCGCCCTTGGGAAGGATAAAACCCGTTCCCGTCTGAAGTGGCGGCCTGTCCCCCTGGTAGGGAGGGACCCTTGGCCAATATCGATGGTGCGGTCGAGAAGACTCGAACTTCCACGGGTTGCCCCACAGCGACCTCAACGCTGCGCGTCTACCAATTCCGCCACGACCGCTCGCATCGGAGGGCGGCTGATAGCGGAGGTCGCGGGGAAAGGGAAGGGGGGATGAGGCAGTAGGGAGTAGGCAGTAGGCAGTAGGGCGGGGCGAGCCCATCTCACCGACCGGGGTGGTCCTGTAATTTTCCGATCAATGCCTTGAGCATTCGGCCTATTTCTTCAGCCTGATCAAGGATCGGTTGAATGGAGCCGGTTCGGGCCACGTTCACGCGCTCTGCAAGGATGAGGTGAGTCTCCAACTCCTTGAGCGAGCCTTGGGCGATGCGAAGGAAGTTGATGTAGGCCTGCTTCGACGCTCGCCCATATCCTTCAGCGATATTGGCCGCCACGGATGCCGCTGCACGGCGGCTTTGCGAAGTCAGGCCGAATAGTTCGTCGCGAGGATATCTGCGCGTCAGTTCATAGGTCGCCGCAGCCACGTCCATGGCCCGCTGCCAGACAATAAGGTCGCGGTAGCTCTGAACTTCGGACAATCCGCTTCCCTTCCACGGACGCGCTGTATCCTACTGCCTACTGCCTACTGCCTACTGCCTACTGCCTACTGCCTCAGGCCGCTCCCGCCATAAAATCATACACATCCGCCGGCCGCGTCACCGTGATCGCAATCCGATCTTCCCGAATCTCGATCTCGCCACGCGCCACCGGATGGTTGTTGGCCAGGATCCAGACCTCGTCATGCTCCGACGCATCCAGCGGGATCACCGCCCCCCGGCCCATCTTCAGCAGCTGGCTCATGGGCAGCACGGAGCGCCCCAGGACGACCGAGATCTCGACATCGACGGATTCGATCTGGCTCACGGGGGACTCTGATACTGAAGGTGATACGGCGGAGTGGTCTTGCATGGGGCTCCTGATCCCCACATTGAGGCCATCATGCTTTCCCAGTCCTTAAGCGAAGCCTCAGCGAAACTCCTGCGTGCCGACGGCAAGCCCGTCGAATGGGCGCAGTCCGAGGGCTATGTCGACTATCCCGCCGCCGTCGAGGCGATGGAGGCCCGCGCCGCCGCCATCGCGGTCGGAGAGGCGAACGAGCTGATCTGGCTGCTGGAGCATCCGCCCCTCTACACGGCGGGGGTCTCGTCGAAGGATGAGGACCTGCTCGACGCCGGCCGCTTTCCTGTCCATCGCAGCGGGCGAGGGGGGCAGTTCACCTACCACGGCCCCGGCCAGCGCGTGGCCTATGTGATGCTGGACCTGAATGCGCGCGGCAGGGACGTCCGCGCCCTTGTGCGCGGCCTCGAACAGTGGATCATCGGCGCCCTGGGCGAGTTCAACGTCCCCGCCGACGTGCGCGAGGGCCGCGTCGGCGTCTGGGTCGAGCGCAAGGGCCCCGGCTGGAGCCGCGAGGACAAGATCGCCGCCATCGGCGTGAAAGTGAGGAAGTGGGTCAGCTTCCACGGCATCAGCCTGAACGTCGAACCCGACCTGACCCATTTCGGCGGCATCGTCCCCTGCGGCATCCAGGAGCACGGCGTCACCAGCCTCGTCGACCTCGGCGTCCCCGCCACCATGGACGAGGCCGACGAGGCCCTGAAGATCAGCTTCCGCCGGGTGTTCGGGGATGTCGCGGAGGGCAGGGCGCCGGTTTGAGCTGCGACCATCCCTGATTGGCGAGCGGGCGGAGCCGGACTACCGTCGGTTCTCCAAACATCGCCCGGGGGGTGATTCATGGCGTTCTGGCTGTCTCTCGCCGCCGTCGCCGGTCTGGTCCTGCCGCAGCAGGAACCGCCCGCGCGGGATTGGGCCGCGACCCTGCGGACGGACGCGACGGCGGTCCACGACGCCATCGCCGACAGCCATCCCGGCATGGTCAATCCGGGCGATCCGCATTTCGCCCGCACCAACGACGCCCAGTACGCCCTGGCGCTGGAACGGGCCGGTCAGGCCGACAGCTTCGCTGACTATTTCTACGCCATCCAGCACTATGTCGCGGCCTTCGATGACGGCCACCTCGGCTTCGGCGTCTCCGGCTCGACACCGGACAGCGATGTGCGCTGGCCGGGCTTCGTCGCCCAGGACGATGGCGCGCGCGGGCTGGTGGTCACCGCCGCCGAGCCCTGGTCCGGTGTTCCGGTCGGCGCCCGCATCCTGGAGTGCGACGGGCGTACGGCCTTCGAGGTGGGCGATGATCGCATGGGCGCCCGCTTCGGTCGCTGGGACCTCGCCGCCCAACGCGCCCAACTGGCGAACATGGTCATGCTCGACACCGGTGACCCCTATGTCTCGCCGCTCCGGCAGTGCGTGTTCGACACTCCGGACGGGCGCCGCACCATTGATCTGGACTGGCGGGACGGCGGGCGGGATTTCTATACCCGCCACAACCTCTTCTCCATGCCGCCCGCCCGGAGCGTCGACCTGCGCCGGCTGGACGACGAGAGCTGGTGGGTCACCCTGCCGACCTTTGACGGCAATCCCGAGGGTGAGCGCGGCCGGGCCCTCCGGGCGGTGGTCCAGCGGATTGAGGTCGAGGCCGACGCGATGCGCGAGGCGCCGAGGATCGTCTTCGACCTGCGCGGCAACGGCGGCGGTTCATCCGGCTGGTCGCGGGAGATCGCCGAAATCCTGTGGGGCGAGGGGGCCTTCGCCCGCGCGCCCGAGGCGCCGATGACGGTGGTCTGGCGGGCGTCGGAGGACAATCTGCGTTCGCTGCGCGACAGCCTCGCCACCCGTGATGCGAACGGCGCCCTCACAGCGGATATGCGCAACTGGTATCGCAACACCATCGCCGGATTGGAGGCCGCCCGCGCAAGGGGCGAGGATCGCTGGGTGATCGAGCCGGGGCCGCGTGAACCCTCAGACCCTCGCGCCGCTCGCCTGGCATCCGCCGCTAGGCAGGGTCTTCGTCCTGACCGACGAGACCTGCATGTCCGCCTGTCTCGACGCCGTCGACCTGTGGATCCGCTTCGGTGCAATCCCCGTCGGACGCGAGACCGGCGCCGACACCGTCTACATGGAGGTCCGCAGGGTCCGTATGCCCAGCGGCCTCGGCTCCATGTCCCTGCCCATGAAATATTATGAGGGGCGGACGCGGGGTCATAACCAGCCGGTCACGCCCATTCATCGCTTCGACGGCGACATGAACGACACCGCCGCTGTACAGCGCTGGATCAGCGCCCTACCGCGCTGAGCGAAGGGCGGACCGGGCGGCCTTCACCCGCCGCCTACTCCGCCGCCAGCGCCGAGGGCCGTCCCCGGCTGACCCGCGCCAGTTCGTCCGGCGCGAAATCGTCCACCGCGACCACCGCCGCCACCGCCTCGTCGGCGGCCTGCAGCCGTTCCACGTCCGCCGCCGTCAGCACCCCCTTGGCCAGCGCCTCGTCGCGGTCGCGGATGCGGGCCTTCTTCATCGCGTCGTGCAGGGGCTGGGTGTCGACCACCAGACCGAAGGCCGTCTCCAGCCGGCCCACCGCCTCGTCGCCGATGTAGACATTCTCGGTCAGCCGGTCCCGCGTGTCGGAGGGCTCCATGATCAGGCGGGCGCAGGCGCGGGTCGTGGCGTCGCGCGGCCCGGCGCGGACTACGCCGAACGGCAGCACGAACACCCGCAGCAGCCAGGCCGCCGGGCGGTTGGGGAAGTTGTCGAGGATCTCCTTCAGCCGCCGCTCGATGGTCAGGAAGCCGTCGGCCATCACATAGTCCAGTAGCGGCCGGTCCGCCGCCTGCTGGCCCTCGTCCTCCCAGCGCTTGAGGGCGGCGCTCAGCAGATAGAGCTCCGACAGGATGTCGCCGAACCGCGCCGACAGCATCTCCTGCCGCTTCAGCGATCCGCCCATGGTCAGCAGGGCCATGTCCGAGGCCAGGGCGAAGGCCGCCGCATAGCGGCCCATCCGGCGATAGTGCCGCCGCGCCGGGCTGGACGCCGGCGCCGCGCCGAACGCCCCGTCCGTCCAGGCGCTGACGAAGGCCCGTCGCGCGGTTCTCAGGCTGTGCACCACATGGGGCCAGAAGACCGCGTCGAAGGTCGCTAGCCCGCGGTTCATGTCCGTGTCGGCCAGCGCCTCCATCTCCTTCAGGATGAAGGGATGCGCCCGGATCGCCCCCTGTCCGAAGACGATCAGGCTGCGGGTCAGGATGTTGGCCCCCTCGACCGTGATCCCCACCGGCACCGAACGATAGAAGCCGCCCAGATAGTTGTTCGGCCCGTCGATCACCGCCTTGCCGGCGTGCACGTCCATCGCGTCATTGGCGGCGATCCGCATCCGCTCGGTCGCGCCATGCTTCATGATCGCCGAGATCACCGACGGATGGTGGCCCAGCGCCAGTCCGGAACAGGTCAGCCGTCGTGCGGCGTCCAGCAGGTAAGCGTTGGCGGCGATGCGGGCGAGCCGCTCCTGCACCCCCTCGAACTCGCCGATCGGAATGCGGAACTGCTGGCGCACACGGGCATAGGCGCCGGTGGTCCGGGCCGCCAGAGCCGCGCCCGCCGCCGACAGGGAGGGCAGGGAGATGCCCCGGCCCGCCGCCAGCGCCGCGTTCAGCATCATCCAGCCCTGACCGATCCGCTCGCGGCCGCCCAGGATGGCGTCCAGCGGCAGGAAGACGTCGTGGCCCTCGTTCGGGCCGTTCAGGAAGGCCTGCATGGCCGGGATGTGCCGCCGCCCGATCTCCACTCCCGGCGTGTCGGTCGGGATCAGGGCGACGGTGATGCCCAGATCCTCCTCGCCGCCCAGCAATCCGTCCGGGTCGCGCAGCCGGAACGCCAGCCCCAGCACCGTCGCGATCGGCCCCAGGGTGATGTAGCGCTTGTGCCAGTTCAGCCGCAGCCCCAGCACCTTGCGGCCCTGATACTCGCCCTCGCAGACCACGCCCTCGTCGGTCATGGAGGCGGCGTCCGAGCCCGCCTCCGGGCTGGTCAGGCCGAAGGCCGGGATGTCCTGTCCGTTGGCCAGCCGGGGCAGCCAGCGCTCCCGCTGCGCCTCGGTGCCGAACTTCATCAGCAGCTCGCCCGGCCCCAGCGAGTTGGGCACCATCACCGTCACGGCGGCGGTCACCGACCGGCTGGAGATCTTCCGCACCACCTCGGAGTGGGCATAGGCCGAGAACTCCAGCCCGCCATAGGCCTTCGGGATAATCATCCCGAGGAATTTGCCGCGCTTGATGAAGGCCCAGACCTCGTCCGACAGGTCCATGTCCTCCCAGTTGATCTTCCAGTCGTCCAGCATCCCGCACAGGGTCTCGACCGGCCCGTCGAGGAACGCCTGCTCCTCCGCCGTCAGGGTCGCGGGCGGCAGGTCCAGCAGGGCGTCCCAGTCGGGCGCGCCGGTGAACAGCTCGGCGTCCCACCACACATCCCCCGCCTCGATCGCCTCCGCCTCGGTCGCCGACATCTCGGGCAGGACGGTCTTCGCCCAGGCATAGAGCGGACGGGACAGGGTTTCGCGGCGCAGGTCGGTCGGGGTCATCATCACTCCGGATACAGGGGCGGAGGGACAACGAACCGGCGGGGGAAGGGGTTCAGCCCGGCCTGTCGTGCGATCGCCGCAGGGCGTCCAGCCCTTCTGCGACCGTGACCAGCGGTGCATAGCCCAGCGCCTCGCGCGCCTTGCGGATGTCGACGGTCACTTCGACCGCCGAGGCGGCGAATCCCTGCAGCGTCAGGGGCATCGGCTTGCGCCCCCCGGTCACGGCGCCGACCAGATCGCCGAGGGCCGCCACCGTTCGCACGACCGGACGCGGAACCGTCTTCTCGGGGACGGAGACGCCCTGGGTCTCCAGCAAGGCGCTGATGAAGGTCCGGAACGCCATCGGCTCGCCGTCAGACAGGAAATAGACCTCGCCGCCGCGCCCGCGCCTCAGCGCCAGATCGACGCCGTGGATCAGGTTGTCGATGTGGGTGGTCGAGGTCCGGTAGCCGCCGCCGTCGATCCACGCCATCTGTCCCGACCGCGCCGCCGCCACCAGCTGGGGCAGGGCGGTGGTGTCGTCCCGCCCCCAGACCAGACGCGGCCGCACGACCATGACGTCCAGCCCCTCGCCGTTGCGGGCCAACGCGTTTCGTTCGGCGGCGATCTTGCTGCGGCTGTACGAGCCGGCCGGTCGCCGGGGGTAGGGCGTGGCCTCGGTCACCATGTGCAGCGGCCGACCGTCGCCCAGTACGGACTCGGTGCTGACATGAACGGCCCGCGCCACGCCCGCCTTCCGCGCCGCCTCGAAGACCCGCGCCGTCCCTTCGCCGTTGGTGCGCATCTGGCCGGCGCCGCCATGTCCGTGATCGGTGTCGGCGGCGGCGTGGATCAGGGCGTCACGCCCGGCCATCATCTCCGTCAGGGTGTCGGAGAACAGGTCGCCGACGACGGGCGTCACGCCTGTCGCCCGCAGGCGACCGGCGGCTTCGGCGGTGCGGACGAGGGCGATCACCGTCACGCCTTCGCCAGCGAAGAACCGGGTCAGGTTGCGCCCGACATAGCCGGCGGCTCCGGTGATGAAGAGGCGGCGCGGACGCGTGTGTTCGGTCGCCGCCGCGGAGGCGGCGCCGGTGGGCAGGGTGGTCATTTCAATGTCCTTTGGGGAAGGGAAGAATCAGGCGGCGGGGGTCGTCTCCGCCAGCCATTCGATCTCGGCGATGATCCGGCTCCGCGCGGCGGCGTCGAACCGGTGGAAGTCCAGCAGCTCGAGGAATTTCAGCCCCTCGACAGCCAGATAGGCCAGCAGGGCGCCGCGCGGGGCCGTCGAGGTCGCCAGAATACGGTCGATGACCTCGGCCTGGCTGGCCTGCATCTTCGCGCGAAGGCCCGCATCCAGCACGAGGGCCGCGCTCAGGTTCAGCGCCACCGGGCGGAAGTCCTCGGGCGGGGCGTGGGCGGCGCCGCGGATGCGTCCGCGGATCGCCGGGCTGTCGGCCTCCGGCGTCTCGGCCTCCAGCGCGGCATGGCGCGCGCGGTCGGCGGAGAAGGCGCGGTCAACGACGGCCTCGATCAGCGCCTGCTTGGACTTGAAGTCATACAGCACCGTCGCCTTGCCCACGCCCGCCTCACGGGCCACCGCGTCGAGGGTCAGCGCCGTCGCGCCGTCGCGGGCCACGACTCGCTCGGCGGCGTCGAGGATGTCCTGCTGATCGATCAGACGCTTGCGGCCCATTACGGAACTCCATTTATAACCGACCAGTCGGTTATAAATAACGGGCGTCGGGATGTAAACGGGCAGGTGGCTGGGGTGCGAGGAACGATCCCCCTCTCCCCCGGTTGGCGGACCTGTCCATCAGCTCAGGAGATCGCCCATGCCGTCCGCTGCCCTCGCCGGAAAGACCATCGCCGTCCTCGCCACCGACGGCTTCGAGCAGGTCGAGCTGACGAAGCCGGTCGAGGCGCTGAAGGCCGCCGGGGCGACGGTCGAGATCATCGCGCCCAGGGCTGGTGAAATTCAGGGCTTCGAACACCACGACAAGGGTCAGACCGTCGCCGTGGACCGCGCGCTCGATCACGCCAGCGTCGGCGACTATGCCGGGCTGGTCCTGCCGGGCGGGGTCATCAATCCGGACGCCCTGCGGCTGGAGCCCGAGGCCATCGCCTTCATCCGGGGCTTCACCGACGCGGGCAAGCCGGTCGCCGCCATCTGCCACGGGCCGTGGCCGCTGATCGACGCGGGCGCCGTGAAGGGCCGCACCGTGACCTCCTGGCCCTCTCTGCGGATCGATCTGGAGAATGCGGGCGCGCGCTGGGTCGACGAGGAGGTGGTGGCCGACAACGGTCTGGTCACCTCGCGCAACCCCGACGACCTGCCCGCCTTCTGCGCGAAGATGGTCGAGGAATTCGCCGAGGGTCGCCACGATCCGGAGGGCTGAGCCTCCGGGCGCGCCTCACATCCCGCCGTCTCCGCGCGCGTCAGACGCAGCCGGGTGTCCCGAATCCCGCTCTATGACAATTGTCATATCATTGTTCTCTTGACTGTTTTCCCGCGCCCGGCTCTCCTGTCCTGAACGGGGATCGGGGAAGCAGGACATGACGAATCTGGGGCGCGGCGGCCTTCTGGCGGCGGCAGCGGTGGCGGCCATTCTGTGCGCGGGGGCGGCGTCGGCGCAGACACGCGACGTCAACCGGCTGATCGAGCAATGTCTCACCACACCTGAAAACCACCCCGAGGCCGTCGTTGTGGACGCCTGCTCGCTCCTGATCGACGAGGGGCATTTCCGGGGGCGGGCCGACGGCAACCAGAGGCTGGCGGAAGCCTATCTCAACCGCAGCCTCAATCTGGTGTTGCTCGGTCGCCATGAAGCCGCGCTGGCCGATGTTCGGGAAGCCCGCCGGATCAGGCCGGAAGAGCCGCTTTCGTATTACGTCGAGGGCCTGGCTTACATGGACCTCAACCGGGATCCCGAGGCGCGGACGGCGCTGAACGCCTTCCTCCGGGAGAGGCCTTCGCACGTCCTGGGCCTGCATGCCCGTGCTGATCTGCACCGGAACGCCGAGCGTTACCTCCTGGCCCTGAATGACCTGGATGTGATCCTGCAGATGTCTCCCGGTGACCTCCGCGCCCTCACCGATCGCGGGTACATCCGGATGCTGGTCGAGCACTGGCATCTCGCGCTTCCGGATTTCGACGCCGTGCTTCGGCAGACCCCGAACGACGACCAGGTCCTCAGCATGCGCTCCACGACCCATGCCAATCTGGGGAATTTCGACCTCGCCGTCGCCGATGTAGACCGCGCCGCCGCGCTCAAGCCGGACAATATCACCTACCAGACCCAGCGATGCTGGACTCTCGCCGCCGCCAATCGCGACCTGCAGGCCGCCCGCCAGTCCTGCGAGCGGGCCGCGGCCGCCGCCCCCGACGCTTTCATCACGCTCAACAGTCGGGGTCTTCTGGGGCTGCGTCAGGGCCGCAACCAGGAGGCCTGGTCAGACTATGACGCCGCCGTCCGCGCCAATCCGGGCAGTTCCCAGGCCCTCTATGGCCGGGGGCTGGCCGCCCTGCGGCTCGGTCGCACGACCGAGGGGCGTGCGGATATCGAGGCGGCGCGCGGGATGCACCCGGGCGTCGCCCCGGAATTCAGGCGCATGGGGCTGCTCCCTGAGGCGGGATGAGCGGGGGCGGCCGGGCGACCGGAGCCTGATCGCTCCGGCGCCGCGTCGCCGTGGCGGCCGGCCTCAGTCCTGCGCCGGCACCCGCGCGATCACCTTGATCTCGAAGTCAAAGCCGGCCAGCCAGTTCACCCCGATCGCGGTCCAGTTCGGATAGGGCTTCGTATCGAACACCCGGTCCTTCACCGCCATGAAGGCGTCGAACTGGGCCTCGGGATCGGTGTGGAAGCTGGTCACGTCGATGATGTCGTCCAGCGTCGCGCCCGCCGCGCCCAGCACGGCCTTCAGGTTCTCGAACGCCCGCTCGACCTGGCCCTCATAGGTCGGCTCGGGCGAGCCATCCTCGCGGCTGCCGACCTGTCCGGAGACGAACAGCAGGTCTCCCGACCGGATGGCGGCGGAGTAGCCGTGCTTCTCGTACAGGGCGTGGCGGTTCGGGGGGAAGACGGCGGTGCGGGTCATCGGGTTGGCTCTCGTATTTGCTCGGGGAGGGGAACGCGCTTAGATACGTTCCGTATGTGAGTAGTTATGACATACGCACCGTATGTCAATGGAGGCGTGCTGTATGACGACCCGTCGTTCCCGGGCGGAGATGATCGAGGACACCCGCGCGAAGCTGATCGCCGCGGGACGCGAGGCCTTTGCGCGGCAGGGCTATGCGGCCGCCTCGATGGACGATCTGACCGCTTCGGCGGGGCTGACGCGCGGCGCCCTGTATCACCACTTCGGCGACAAGCGCGGCCTGCTGCAGGCGGTGGTGGACCAGATCGACACCGAGATGGCGCTGGCCGCCAAGGCGGTCGCCGCCGCCGAGCCCACCGCCTGGGAGCGGCTGCTGGCCGAGGGCGTCGCCTATATCGAGATGGCCCTGCGGCCCGAGGTCCAGCGCATCGTCCTGCTGGACGGCCCGGCGGTGCTGGGCGACCCGTCGCGCTGGCCCAGCCAGCACGGCTGCCTGCAATCGACGGCGCAGACCCTGACAGCGCTGATCGCCGAGGGGGTGGTCGTCCCGGTCGATGTCGAGGCCGCCGCCCGGCTGATGAACGGCGCGGCCCTGAACGCCGCCCTCTGGGTCGCCGGCGAGCCCGACCCCCAGGCCGTCCTCCCCCGCGCCATCGACGCCTTCCTCATCCTGGCCGGCGGCTTCAAGGCGACGCGCTGATCGTCAGGGCGCCCCGAACGCCAGCACAAAGGCCGCTCCGGTCTCCGGCCGCTCATGCCGCACCGTCCCGCCGTGCAGGTCCATGATCCGGGCCACGATGGACAGGCCCAGCCCGGCGCCCTCGCTGCGGTGGTCGGCGCGGGAGAAGCGGTCGTACAGCCGATCCTCGAAGGCCTCGGGCACGCCGGGGCCGTCGTCGCGCACCGTCACCTGTCCCCGTTCATCGAGGGCGACGCTGATGGTCGTGCCCTTCGGCGTGTGACGGACGGCGTTCTCGATCAGATTGCGGATCGCGACCCCGGCCAGCACCGCGTCGCCCCGGCACGAGTGATGCGCCACCGCGCTGTCGAAGCCGATCCGCCGCCCGCCGCTCAGGATGGTCGGGGTCATCTCCGCCGCCGTCGCCCGCGTCACCGCCCCCAGATCGAACGGCTCGGACCGCGCCAGATGATCCCGCTCGGCCTCGGCCAGGAACAGCAGCTGTTCGATCAGCCGGGCCAGCCGCTCGAACTCCGCCGTCGCCACCCGCCGCTCGCCGGGCGGCAGCAGGCTTTCGACATGGGCGCGCAGGGTCGCCAGCGGGGTGCGCAGCTCATGCGCCGCATTGGCCGAGAAGGCCCGCTGCGCCGCCCAGGCCGATTCCAGCCGGTCCAGCGAGGCGTTGAACGCCGTCACCAGCGGCTCCAGCTCGGTCGGCGCGTCCCCGGGCGCCAGCCGCTCATGCAGGGTGTCCGGCCCGATCGCCCCGGCGCGTTCGGACAGCCGTCGCATCGGCTTCAGCGCCAGATGCAGGGTCATCCAGATGGCCGCGGTGGTGGTGACCATGAACACCCCGACCGGCGTCAGCTCGTTCAGCCAGTCCAGCAGGGTCCGGTCGGTCGGCGGCGGCGTCGGGCCGTCCAGCCCCATCGCCTCCAGCGAGGTCATCACGATGAACAGCGCCATCGCCAGCGCCGTCATCGACACGATCAGCAG
>JAVHYH010000030.1:0-6869 GCA_031119155.1 Brevundimonas sp. | reverse complement strand
ATCAGCAGCACCATCAGGGAGCGGGGCTTGCGGATCATGCGCCCGTTTCCTCGCCCTCATCCTCGCCCGCCGAGGCCACATACCCCAGCCCGCGCACCGTATGGATCACCACCCCGGCCTTCAGGTCGATCAGCTTGCGCCGCACCCGATACACCAGGATGTGCAGCGAGTTCTCGCTGTACTCGCTCTCCAGCGAATGCAGGGCATCGCCCAGTTGCGGCTTGCTGATCACCCGATCCGGGGCGCGGAAGAAGCGTTCGATGACGATGCTTTCGGCCCGCGTCAGCGGTCGGGTCCGCCCGTGCGCCGACAGGGTCTGGGCCACGGTGTCATAGGTCGCCTGACCCAGCTCCAGCGTCGTCCCGCGCAGGGCCTCGGGCCGCCGGGCCAGCGCCCTCAGCCGGGCCACCAGCTCCTCGATGGCGAACGGCTTGACCAGATAGTCGTCGGCGCCCCGGTTGAGCCCGCGCACCCGATCGTCCACCGCGCTCAGCGCCGTCAGCACCAGCACCGGCGTGTTCAGCCCCTGCTTGCGCGCCCGCGCCAGCAGGTCCAGCCCGCTGTCTTCCTCCAGCATGATGTCCAGCACCACCGCCTCGCACGGCGTGCTGCGCCAGGCGTGCCAGCCGTCCTCCAGCGTATGCGCCACGTCCACCGCGAACCCGGCGGCGGTCAGGGACCGCGCCGTCGCCGCCGCCAGCGCCTCATTGTCTTCCACGAACAGCACGCGCACGGGGTCAGGACGCCTTTCCGTCAAAGCCTCGGGACCGGCGCCCGAACGGCGTCCGGCCATGCCCGATCAGGATACCGGCGCCCAGCCCGGTCAGCACCAGATTGGTCGCCGTCAGGCCGGGATCCAGCCGGGTCAGATAATAGCCGCTCATCGCCACCGTGTTCAGCATCAGGATCGCCGCGGCCGCCCGCGCGGCCGGACCGCCCCTCGGTCCCGCCGCCGGCGACAGGGCCAGAACCCCGGCCAGCGCCACCTCGGCCCAGCCGACCGCCTGCACCACCGGCGTCTGCGCCATCGCGGGCCAGCCCAGCAGCAGCGCCAGCAGGGCCTCATCCTCGGTCAGCTTGGCGTAGCCCGAGGCGAAGAAGAACATCGCCATCCAGCCGTGCAGGGTCCACAGGACCGGCCCGGTGAACCGTCCGAACCCGAACGGCGGCGATGGTGCTGGAGCGAGGCGGGGAGGGCGAAGAACGGGCATGCGCTCCTCTCGCCCGCCGCCCTTTCACTCACCTTTCAGGCGTTCAGCGGGGCGGTTGAGCCGGCGCGACCGGTGCGACCGGTGCGACCGGCGCCACCGGCGGCTTCGGGGTCGAGGGCCGCTCGATCTCCGGCACATACAGGCCGGTCACCAGCCCGGCCGCGAAGCCGCCCGCCGTCCGGCCGAAGTTCGAGCGTTCGCCGTGGTGGGCGCAGGGATCCGGCTCGGGGATGTCGCGCACCTCCCGGGTCTTCGAGGCGAAGGCGTCGCCCACCGCATCGCCCATCGGCTCGGCGAACTGCAGGGCGTCGCCGACCCGCGACAGGGACGGCGAGTCCGTGCCCACCACCGTGGCGTTGCGACCCCAGGTGATGGCGGCGATCTGCTGGCGGCCATCGGGGCTCAGCAGCTCGCTCTCGACCGCCAGCCCGCCGGTCGTGCCCGGCGTCCGCACATTCACCCCCGGCACCGGATTGAAGAAGTTCGCCACCGCGCTGACGCCCGATCCGACCCGCCCGGTCGGCTGCACCCGAACCACATAGGTCCGCACCAGCGCCGTCCGCTCATCGCGCGCGGCGGCCAGGGTGAAGCGTTCGCTGATCTCGTAGCAGATCTGCCGGTCCACCTCCTGCAGCACCGCCGCCCGCTCCACCGGCGTCAGATCCTCGCCCGCGCCCGGCGCCATCACCGCCGGCTCCAGGAACAGGGCGTCGAGCGCGTCCGAGGCGACGTCGTCGCGCCGCTGCAGCACCACCGCCCGCAGGCTCGAGCCCGGCGCGGCCAGGCCGTCATAGGTGGTCAGCAGGCCGGAGTGCGGCGTCTGCGCGGTCTGACACGCGCCCAGCGCAAGCGCGCCGACGGTGGACAGGAGGCCGAGGGCGCGAGCGGACATGGCGGATTTTCCAAGGTTGTCTGGTGGCTGGAATACGCGCGAAGGCGTGATCCGGATGTCCGCCGCCAGTCTTTCGTCAGGCTTTCAACGCGTCGATCTTGCTTGGCGGCCTAACGATGCTTGCGCCCCGCAGACCGATGCGTTCAAGCTTCGCTGTTCAAGGACCATCGCCACATCGTAGAGGGGAGGCGGAATGTTCAGGGTTCTGTTCGGGGCGTGTCTTGTCCTCATGGCGTCGGCCCCATCCGTGAGGGCGGCCCCCGCGTCGGTGCTGGCGCCCGACGCCGTCTTCCGTCAGTCGCTGCAAGGGCTGGCGGCGGAGCTGACCGTGCCCGGCATGGCCTATGCGGTGGTCGAGCGGGGCGAGGTGACGGCCTCCGGCGCGGTGGCGGGGCCGGGCGATGCGCCGCTGGCGATGGAGACGCCCCTGCGCTTCGCCTCCGTCACCAAGGCCCTGACCGGCGTTCTGCTGATGCAGGCGGTGGAGCGCGGGACGCTGGATCTGGACGCTCCGGCGGCGACCTGGGTTCCGGCCCTGTCGGAGCGGCCGGACATCACTGTGCGCCATCTGGCCGCCCATGTGTCCGAAGGCGTCCCCGGCGAGGCCTTCGTTTATGGCACGACCCGCTACGCGCGGCTGGGGACAGTTGTCGCGGCGACCCACGGGCGGGACAGCTACGCCGAGGCCCTGCGCGCGGGCATCGTCGAACCCGCCGGGATGAGCTGGCGCGACAGCCCGCACCTCGGCGCCCATGCGGGCTTCGTCTCGACCGTCCCGGACATGGCGCGGTTCGTCGCCGCCCTGCAGACCGACCGGCTGGTGCGCCGTGACACCTTCGACCGGCTGACCCGGCCCTATGTGACGACCGCAGGCGTCGCCCAGCCCGTCGGCGTCGGCTGGTTCGCCCAGACCCTCGGCGGCGAGCGGGTGGTGTGGAGCTTCGGTCAGGACGACCCCGATCATTCCAGCGCCCTGATCCTGATGCTGCCGGACCGCGATCTGGCTCTGGTCCTGCTCGCCAATACGGACGAACTGTCCAACCCCTTCCGTCTGCTGGCCGGGGATGTGCGGACCTCGCCCTTCGCCACGGCCTTCCTCGACGCCTTCGCGCCGGAGGTCGGGGCGGGGATCAGCCCGAGGGACCGGCGGATGCAGGATCTGCTGGTCGCCGCCTGGAGCGAGGATCTTCCGGCCGCGGAAGCCGCCCTGACGGACATCCGCGCCATGGGGCCGCCGACCGGCGGGGATTTCGCCCTGCACTATGTCGCCTCCCACCTGAACGGGCCGCAGACGGCGGACTTCTTCGCCGGAGTGGATCAGGCGATGCGGGCGGCGCACCCCACGGATCGCTGGGTTCTGCTGTTCTCCGCCGAGCTGAACGCCGCCGGTGGACGCACCGCCGAAGCGGTCGACACCTATGAAGCCCTGCTGGCCCTGCCCAATCAGGAGGCCGACGGCCTGTGGCGCCTGTTCCGCGCCTGGAGCTATCGCGGTCTGGCCACGCTGATCGCCCCGACCGACCCCGCCCGCGCCCTGTCACTCGTCGATCAGGGACTAGCGACCGGCGTGCGCGGCGAGACCCGCGACCAGCTCGAGCGTCTGCGGGCGAGCCTGTCCCCTGTTCCGCTAACCACACGCGAAAGTTGACAATCTGGCCGTGAGTGGGAACCGTGTCCTGACAGTGTGGTGGCTGTACAGGAGAAGCGGATGGCCCGGATCGCGGTCGTGGATGATGATCCCGACGTTCTGGACTTCATGGCGGCGGTGCTGGGGCAGGCGGGGCATGACGTGGTCGTCGCCCGCGACGGCCTGTCCACCCTGGCGCTGGTCGAGCAGTACAACATCGACCTGATGGTCCTCGACATCCTGATGCCGAACCGGGACGGGCTGGAGACGATCCTGACGCTCCGGCGCGACGACAAGGCGTTCCCGATCCTCGCCATTTCGGCGGGCGGCATGCTGGACGGCGGCTATCTGCTGCAGACCGCCAAGGCCTTCGGCGCCGAGGCGACGTTGCTCAAGCCGTTCACGGCGGAGAAGCTGACCCGACAGGTCGAAAGCCTGCTGACGCCGGCCTGAGCAGAGTCGTTCAGGCGACATTGCCGGGCATTTGTCGTCCAGAAACAGGCGCTTTTCTTTGCGGCTCCGCTGAAACCCGACTCAGGGTTTCGGCTTTTTTTCTCGCATGCCGCCGCTCAAGCCCCCCTCTGAAGTCCGCGCCGAACTCTCGGAACTGATCGCCGCCGCGATCGCCGAGACGGACGACACGCGCCGTCAGGGGCTGCTGGTCCTGGCCGACCACTGGTCCGACATCCTGCGCCGCCGCAAGGCCGCAGAGGACGACGGCGGCGGGATGCAGGCCGGGATCTGACGCCCCGGCCTGAGCTTCCTTCAATCAGACGATGGCGCCGTTGGCGAACACGGTCTGGCCGCTGATCCAGCCGCCGTCCGGGCCGCACAGGCCGGCGATGACATTGGCGATGTCCGTCGGCTCGCCCAGCCGGCCCAGCGGCGTCCGAGCGACGAATCCGGCGACCATTTCCGGCGTCTTGCCGTCGGTGAACAGGGGCGTGTTGACCACGCCCGGCGCCACCGCATTGACCGTGATCCCGCGCCCGCCCATCTCCTTGGCCAGGCTGGCGGCGAACAGGCCCTGCGCCGCCTTGGTCGCGGCATAGGGGCCGTAGGTCGGGCTGCGCAGCTCCACGATGCTGGAGTTCAGCGCCACGATCCGGCCGCCGTCCCGCACCCGCCGCGCCGCCTCGCGCAGCACGAAGAAACTGCCCTTCTGGTTGACGTCGGTCATGCGGATGAAGGCCTCGTCGGTCATCTCGGCGAACGGGGCCAGGTTCATGATCCCGGCGTTGCTGATCACCGCATCGACGCCGCCGAAGGCCGTCTGCGTCTCGTCGAACAGGCGGCGCACGGCGGCCGGATCGCTGACGTCGGCCTGGACGGCGATGGCGCGGCCGCCGGCGGCCTCGATCTCCGACACGACCTGCGCGGCCAGTTCGCGGCTGACGCGGTAGTTGATGGTCAGGGCATAGCCGTCGCGGGCCAGCCGCCGCGCCGTCGCCGCGCCGATCCCGCGCGAGGAGCCGGTGACGATGGCGACCTTGCCCGCGGCGTGGCCGGTCGCGCGGCCCTGTCCTGCAGGTTGGGCGGAAACGGCGGTGGAGGCGAGCGCGGGCGCGGCCAGGGCGGCGGCGGTCAGCAGGGAACGGCGGGGCAGGTCTGACATGGTCGATCCTCTTGTCATCGGGGGACCGCCAGAATGGCCGCGCCGACCGGACCGTGTTTGCCTCCCTGTCCGCAAGACTTGCCCGATCCTGCAGGTGCGCTGATCTGTCCGACGGGGCGTGCTAGGGGAGGGCATGGAGACGCTGAAACAGGCCGTGCGGACCTATGCGGACCGCCACGCCAATGGCGACGGGCTGGCCTTCACCCCCGTGCCCGGCCTGCGGATGATGCGAGTGACCGCGCCGGCGGGCGAACTGCACTCCATCTATCGCCCGCTGGTTTGCTTCATCCTGCAGGGCGCCAAGGATCTGACCGTGGGGCTCGAGCGTCAGGTGCTGAGGGGCGGCCAGTCGGTCATCGTCGGCGCCGACATGCCGGTCGTCGGCCGCATCGTCGAGGCGGCGCCCGCGAGCCCCTATCTGGCCGTGGCGGTCGAGCTGGACGCGGCCCTGCTGCGCGAGCTGTCGGCGCATCTTGGCGACGCCCCCCGCCGCGCCGCGCGCACCCCGACCCTGTTCGTGCAGGACACCGATGCGGCCACCCTGGACTGCGCCCGGCGGCTGATGGCCCTGCTGGACCGGCCCGAGGCGGCGCCCCTGCTGGCCCCGGCCATCCGGCGCGAGCTGCACTATTGGCTGCTGGCGGGCCGCCACGGCGCCGCCCTGCGCGCCCTGACCGCGCCCGACGGCCAGGCCGGGCGGCTGTCCCGCGCCATCGCCGTCCTGCGCGCGGACTACCGGACCCGCATCCCGGTCGAGCGGTTGGCCGATGCGGCGGGCATGAGCCTGACGGCCTTCCACGGCCATTTCAAACGCATGACCTCGCTGACGCCGGGCCAGTACCAGAAGCGGCTGCGCCTCATCGAGGCCCGGCGACTGATGCAGGATCAGGGTCTGGCCGCCGGCGTCGCCGCCTTCGAGGTCGGCTACGAAAGCCCCTCCCAGTTCACCCGCGACTACGGCCGCCTGTTCGGTCTCAGCCCGAAACAGGACGCGCTGCGGGCCCGGGGCGCGGGCTGAAGGGAACGGCCCGGTCGTCTGTCGGTTGACGGACACATGTCCTATGACGCCCGCACGCCCGACCAGCTCGCCGAGGAAGCCGCCCTTCACGCCGTCTGGCGGCGGCGCTTCCAGCACGAGGTCGGCATCGCGGACCACACCCACATCCTGACCCGCATCCTGCTCGACAACGGGGTGCCGCAGGACGCCATCGACCGGGCGATCTCTGACGAGCGCACCCGGCGCGGGCTGGACTGACCGTCCTAACGCACCGCGAGCCCGACGCGCGGGCGTCGGGCTCGACAGGCTCCGGCCGGAGCGACGGGGGCGGTCGTCCGGCCAAAGGCGGAGGGGCTTAATCGGGGGCGTAGGCCTCATTCGTCTCGCCCCGGCCCTGACGACGCGGGCCGTTGGCGCTCGCCGGCGCGGGCGAGGCGGCGGGGCTGGCGGTCGCGGGGCTGGCGGCGGCCGGGCTGCGCTGCGACGCGGCCGAGCCGGTCAGGCTCCCGGTCAGGCCGCCGTTGCTG
>JAVHYH010000272.1 GCA_031119155.1 Brevundimonas sp. | reverse complement strand
CCGAGCGCGGCGTCATGGAGCGCTTCTCGCACAAGCTGGCCATCGCCCCGACCGCCTCGATCTCGATCATCTGCGGCGGCACCAGCGCCGGCATCGAGCCGATCCCGGCCAACATCTACACCCACAAGACCCTGTCGGGCTCGTTCGCGGTCAAGAACCCCTACCTGCAGAAGCTGCTGGGCGAGAAGGGCATCGACACCGAGGCGGTGTGGAACTCGATCCTCGAGCATGAGGGTTCGGTCCAGCACCTCGACGCCCTGAACGAGGAAGAGAAGGGCATCTTCAAGACGGCCTTCGAACTGGACCAGCGCTGGGTCGTCGAGCTGTCGGCCGACCGCGCCCCGGAAATCTGCCAGGCCCAGTCGATCAACCTCTTCATCCCCGGCGACGTGGAGAAGTGGGACCTGCACATGCTGCACTGGCGTGCGTGGGAGACCGGCGTGAAGTCGCTCTACTACCTGCGCTCCAAGTCGGTGCAGCGCGCCGCCTTCGCGGGCTCGGAAGACAAGGCCGAGGCCGAGGTCGATCCGAACCAGCCGGACCTCTTCTCGGCGGCTCGCACCGACTACGACGAGTGCCTGGCCTGCCAGTAAGGCGGACACCGACAGACTGAACCAAGGGACGGCGGCTCCGGCTTCCGTCCCTTTTTCATGTCTTCGATCGAAGCGTCCGGCGCCCAAGCTTCACCATACGGAACTCCGTCCTGTCCCCAGCCGTAATCCGGACAAGGATGTGTTTTGAAAATGTCAGTTGGCGGGACGGCCTGGATCATGCAGGTTCAACCCGTTGGCGGACTGAGGGGACCGTTGATGCGTATTACGGCGATTGTTGCCGGAGTTCTGGCCTGTGGAACCTGCGCGGCGTCTGCCGTCGCGGGCGAACTCGCGTCGGGACAGGTGGCCATCTCCGATCCGTGGGCCGTCGCCCGTGAGCGCCCCACCAATGTCTCCGATCTTCTGACCCGCATCGACCGCGACGCCCGCTTCGCCGAGGCCAACGACCGGGGCTTCGAGGAAATCACCGACCGCGACGGCTTCACCCCCGGCGAACGCGGCGCCTGGGCGGTGTCGAACCGCGACGTCTGGTTCGACGGCGGCGCCTACAATGACCGCCTGCGCCTGCGCACCGAGGGCCGTATCCGCCGCGAGGACGGCGCGCCGGTGCCGGTCGGGCCGATGGACCCGGCGGCGGTCGACACCGAACATTATGACGTCACCTACACCCGCGGCTGGACCGGCACCCTGGGCCGTACGCAGTCGGGGCTGGACGTCACCCTGACGCCGCATGTCGGCGTGGGCATGGGCAGCCGGGGCGGCTCGACCGAGGCCGGCGCCACCCTGCGGATCGGCCGTGATCTGGAACGGATGGTGCCCGAGGGCCAGGACGCGTTCGGCGAGCGCCAGCGCTGGTATCTGTACGCGGCCGGTTCGGGCCGCGCCGTCGGCTATAATTTCGCCCGCACCCGTGACGGCGACTACGCCCGCTCCGGCGTCACCCACGACAGCGGCAACTTCATGGGCGACGCCTCGATCGGCGTGGCCATGCGCCGGGGCGCCATGCAGAGCTCCATCGGCCTCGTCTATCGCGAGGTCAGCATCGAGGGCTTCAACGCCGGTCCGGGCATCGACACCGACGTCTCCGAAGGCCTGATCGCCTTCCAGCTCAGCATCAAACCCGAGTAGGGGTCAGGTTATGGGGATCAGGTTTTGGGGGAACGAACTCCCTGAAACCTGATCCCTGGCGCCCAGAACCTACTGCGTCCGCGCCACGCCCTCGCGCCGGTCGTCCGCGCCGCCGTCCCAGGCCCACTGACCGTCCGGGCGCTGACGCCAGATGCCGCCGTGCAGGCCGGAGTTCTCGCTGGCGTTGGGCCGCAGGGTGACGCCGTTGGCCGCCATCCCTTCGCGCACCGCCTCCGGGAAGCGATCCGTGTCGGCGCCGAAGCCGTCCCCGCGCGCGACCAGATTCGGCAGGGCGAAGGCCTGCTGCACCGGCAGGTTCCAGTCCAGCACGCCGATCAGGGCCTTGGTGTTGTAGGCCAGGATCGAGGGCCCGCCCGGCGAGCCGAAGGCGCCGACCAGCCGACCCTGACGATCCAGCACGATGATCGGCGACATGGAAGAGCGCGGACGCTTGCCCGCCGCCACCGCATTGGCCGCCGGCCCGCCGTCCGCTCGCGTCGGGGCGAACGAGAAGTCGGTCAGCTGGTTGTTGAGGAAGAAGCCCGCCGCCATCCGGCCCGAGCCGAAGACGCTCTCCACCGTCGTGGTCATGCTGACGGCGTTGCCCTTCGCATCGACGATGACGAAATGGGTCGTGCCCGAGGGCTCGTGCGTGGCGTCCGGCCCCATCAGCACCCCGCCCGGCGGCGTGCCCGGCTGGGCCGCTCCCGTCAGGCCCGGCGCCAGCGCGGCGCGCGAGGCGACATAGGTCGGGTCCAGCAGCCCCTGCACCGGCACCCCGACAAACCCGGGGTCGCCGACATAGCGGTCGCGGTCGGCGTACATCAGCCGCTGCAGCTGGGCGAAGGCGGTCCAGGCGGCGGCGCTGTCTGCGCCCAGTTCAATGTCCGGCGTCCGCTCGGCCATGGCCAGCAGCTGCAGCACGGCCACCCCCGACGACGGCGGCGGCGGCACGCAGATCACATAGATCCGATAGGGACGGCACAGCGCCCCGCGCTCGATCGGCTGATAGGCGGCGATGTCGACGGCGGTCAGGGCGCCCGGCCGGGGCTCCTGCGCCACCGTGGCGGCGATCTCCTGTGCGATGCGGCCGCGATAGAAGACCTCCGGCCCCTGCGCCGCCAGATCGGCGACGGTGCGGGCGTACTCGGGGTTCCTCAGCACATCCCCGGCGACATACCGCGCGCCATCCGGTTTGGTGAAATAGGCGTCGGCCCAGCGGGTGCGGGCCTGACCTGCACGCCCTGCGATCATCCCGGCCAGACGCGGGCTGACCACGAAGCCGTCGCGGGCCAGCCGCTCGGCGTCGCTGAACAGGGCGCTCCACGGCAGGACGCCGTGCTCCTTCTGCGCCAGCGCAAGCATGGCCACCGCGCCGGGCGCGCCGGTCGAGCGCCCGCTCAGCACCGCCGAGGGGAAGTCCAGCGGCCGACCGTTCTCATAGAAGAGCTCGGGCGTGGCCGCGGCGGGGGCCGTCTCGCGCCCGTCATAGCTGGTCACCTCGCCCGCGGCGGCGTCGAACACCATCATGAAGGCGCCGCCGCCCAAACCGGACGACTGCGGCTCCACCAGTCCCAGCACCGCCTGCACGGCCACGGCGGCGTCCACGGCCGAGCCGCCATCGCGCAACACCCGCATCCCGGCCTCGACCGCCAGCGGATTGGCGGCGGCCACGAACGGTCCCCGCGCCGGCGGGGCCTCGGCCGCCGCGACCGGAACCGGCGCGGTCGTCGCCGGGGCAGCGCCGTAGCCGCCCGAACAGCCCGCCGCTGCCATTCCGAGAAGCGCGACGGCGGCCGTCAGCAAACGGAGGGGGCGGGGGAAACTGTGGCGCATCTTGAACTCTGGGAGGCGTTGGGGAAGTTTCGGGGAGGGTCGCCACCCTGCCGCTTCCGCTCCGTCAACGGAACCCCTGAAACCTTCACCGCGACTTTCGTGCAGAAAAGCATGACATCGGGTCTTGCCCCCCCGGCGCCCGTGGGGTAGAGACCCGCCCTCGCCGCGAGGCATGCGCACCCGTAGCTCAGCTGGATAGAGCACCAGACTACGAATCTGGGGGT
>JAVHYH010000271.1 GCA_031119155.1 Brevundimonas sp. | reverse complement strand
AACAGACAGACGGCCCGGGAGCGATCCCGGGCCTTTTGCTTTGCACGCTTTCCGGAAGACCACCGGGCCCGGACGCATTGCGCCGGGCCCGCTCTGGTCACTGTCCGATCAGCGACGCGGCTGGATGCGCCAGACGGTGTTGGCATTGTCCTGCTCGCCGCCCTTGGTCACGGCGTAGATCACGCCCTGACCGTCGGTCGAGACGTGGTTGGCCTGCGGCGCGCCGTCGATGTTGGCGACCAGACGGCCGTCGACGTCGATGACGGCGATCGTGCTGGAGCCGCGGTTGGCGACGAAAGCCTGACGGCTGGCCGTGTCGAACACCACGTTCAGCGCGCCGGCGCCGACGGGCGTGTCCGCGATCACCGCCCCGGTCTCGCCGTTCAGGATGACGACATTGTCGGACCCCTGCGCGGCCACGAAGATGCGGTCGGTTTGCGGGTCGTGCGAGACGCCGATGGCGCTGCGGGCGCCCGGAACGGCGAAGACGTTCAGCACCGCATCCGTGCGGGTGTCGATGACCGCCACCTCATTGGTGCTGTTGCTGACCACATAGAGCCGGTGGGCGGTCGCATCCATCGACAGGCTTGCGGCCGAGAAGCGCTGACCGCGCACGGTCGAGGCTATGGTGATGCGACTCGCGACGTCCGGATTGGCGGTGTTGAACACCACCACTTCCGGCTCGAAGGTGGCGCTGGCGTAGGCCTTGTTCTGCGCGGCGTCGATGACGACATCGCGGGCATGGCTGACCGTGCCCGGCTCGAACTGGCGCACCAGCGACAGGTCGGACTGGCGATAGACGGCGACCGTGTTCTGGCGGCTCTGGGTCACCCAGACCGTGTCGTGGGCGTCATCCACCCCGACGCCATAGACGGCGTAGACGCCGCCGTCGCTGACCTCACCGGCGGCATTGCGGCGCCCCGGCGCGGCGGCGGGCGTCAGCCGCGCCTCGATGGCCAGGGTGTCGGCGTCCAGACGCAGCAGTTCCGACTGGCGCACCGGCGGGCGGCCGACCGCCGAGGTGACGAAGAGGGCGTCGTTCCGGGCGCTGTAGGCCGACTGGTACAGGCCCCGCGACGCCTCGCCCCGCAGGATGGTGTAGCGATCCGCGCCGGAGACCGGGACGTCCGGCGAAACCTTCAACTCGGCCACCGCCGCGCCATAGGGCGACGGCGAGGTCACGACCAGCGCGTGGATGCCCGTGGCCGCGTCGGCCGGCAGGCGGAAACGCGCCTGGAAGCCGCCCTCGGCGCTGGCGGTCTGGTCGGCGACCAGCGGCGTCGCGCCATGCAGGATGCGGACGGTCTGGCCCGGCGCGAACCCGCGTCCGGTGGCGACCACCTCTCCGCCCGGCAGCACGGGGCGTCCCTGTTCGGCGGAGGCGAACGACACCTGCCCGTCGAACTCGCGGGCGGGAGCCGGGAAGGCCACGGCGGTCTGCGCCAGGGCGGGCGACGAGATCAGGGCCGAGGTCCCCAGCAGGACGGCGGCGGAGACGGCGAGGATGCGGTTCATCGGCTTTTCCTTTGTCATGTCGATCAGAAGCGGGCGGTCACGCCGGCCCAGACACGGGCGCGATCGTTGACGTAGCCGTACTCTTCGTAGGTCATCTCGTGGTCGAGCAGGTTCTGCACCCCGGCCCGCAGGGTGACGCGGTCGGTCACGTCCCACGCCCCGCCGATATCGACGCTCGTATAGGCCGGAGCGATGATGTTGGAGCCGCTGATCTCGGCCGTCGCCTGCGCCTCCTCGCCATAATAGATGGCCCGGATATAGCCGCTGAACGGCGACGAACGCGGACGCCAGGTCAGGGCCACGCTGCCTTGCGATTCCGGCGTTTCGTTCAGCGACGCCCCGGCGTTGGTTCCGGTCAGTTGCTCGGAGTCCGTCAGGGTGCCCGTCGCCTTCAGGACCAGGCTGTCGGTCAGGCGCGCGTCGAGGGTGGCTTCCAGTCCCCGTACGCGAACCTCGTCGATGTTGACGTAGGTGGTCGGCGGACGGCCGATCGAGCTCAGCGGCTCATCCACGCACCAAGCCGTCGCCGCCTCGCAGGTGACGCGCAGGATCTTGTCCTTGAAATCGGTCTGGTAGGCGGTCAGGCCGATCTCGACGCGATCATTCACCGTGTAGATGACGCTGCCCTCATAGGTCAGCGAGGTTTCAGCCTGCAGGTCCGGGTTGCCGTAGATGGTGCCGCCCCGGCTGTTCTGCCCCCAGTCGGCCAGCGTCTGGCGGATGTCCGGAGCCCGGAACCCGGTCGAGACGCCGCCCTTGATGATCAGGGCGTCGGTCGGCTTCCACACGCCGTACAGGCGCGGCGATACGTGCGAGCCATACAGGTCATGGTCATCCAGACGCGCGCCCAGCGTCAGGGCGAACGTGTCGGTAAGGCTCCACTCATCCTCGGCGAACAGGGCCCATTGCGTCCGGTCCGCCGCATCGCGCATCCGGCCGTCGACAGTCAGTCCGTTGCCCTGCGGCGCATACAGGTCCGCGAAGCTGTAATAGGCGCCGACGTTCAGGATGTGGTCGCCGATCGGTACGATCCACGCCGTCTGGGCCACGGTGTTCTTGATGTTGACGCCGGTTTCCTTGCGGGTCGCATCCTCGAATTGAAGGAAGGATTGGGAGGTGGCGCGACCCCAATTTCCGGTGTGGTTCACCGAATAGACCCAACGCTCCTGACTCTGCACCGATTGCGTTCCCAGCGGCAGGGCCGTGGTCGGTTCGGTCGTGCGGCCCGCCGTCTGGATCGATTCCTGATCGTACCAGGCCGCCTCGAACAGCAGGTCGTGATCGGGGTTGAGCGTCCAGCCCAACTTGGCCGACACGCTGTCGTCCCGACGCTCGGGCGAGGCGGTCAGGATGTCATCCTCGGCACGGCGGTTCATCGACGCCGACAGCTGCAGGCCCAGCACGTCCTCGATCAGCGGGCCGCTGGCATAGACGCCGGCGTCCCAGTAGTCGCCGAACCCGCCGGCGGTCTGGGCGGTGCCGTTGAGGCGCACGCTGCCGCCCCACTCATCGCCGATTCGCCGGGTGATGACATTGATGACCCCGCCCATCGCGTCCGAGCCGTACAGCGACGACATCGGCCCGCGCACGACCTCGATCCGCTCGATCATCTCGGCGGGCGGCAGCAGGCCGCCCTCGGAGATGTTGCCGCCGTTGGTGCGCGACTCTCGCGAGTTCAGGCGCTTTCCGTCGACAAGGATCAGGGTATAGGCGCTGCCCAGACCGCGGATGGAGATGTCCCGGCTATTGCCCTCGCCGGGGGTGATGGTCACGCCGGGCACGTCCAGCAGGGCGTCGGTGATCTCGCGATAGGGCGACTGCTCCAACGTCTCGCGGGTGATGACGGTGATCGAGGCGGGGGCGTCCTTGACCTGCTGCTCGCGACCGGCGGCGGTGACCACAACCTCTTCCAACTGGGTCGCACCCGGCGCCTGCGGGTCCGCCGACTGGGCCATCGCCCCGGAGGCATACAGCGATGTGGTGGCGAGCAGCGCCGTGGCTCCGGTGAGCCTGAGAGTACGCGAAAGAACGGTCATGATTTGCCCCTGGAGAACACGCTCGACGGGACGATCTGGGAGGGGTCTCGCGGCGCTGGATCGCCTGACCACGGTTGCGACCAAGCGGGACCGCACCTAATAGTCATTCGCAACAACAGCCATGACTGGATGGGCATGGCCGCTATGCGTTTCTGACATGCGGAGAACTCATGCCTGACCGCCGCCCCGACC
>JAVHYH010000270.1 GCA_031119155.1 Brevundimonas sp. | reverse complement strand
GGCGCAGCGAGTGGCACTGGCCCGCGCCCTGTATCGCGACCCGGTCCTGCTGGTGCTGGACGAGCCGAACTCCAACCTCGATCAGGAGGGCGAAGCCGCCCTGATGCAGGCCATCCTCGGCGCCTCGGCGCGGGGCGCGGCCGTGGTCATCATCGCCCACCGCGCCGGGGTCCTGGCCCGTGTGGACCGCCTGCTGATGATGCGCGACGGCGTGGTCCAGCTGGAAGGTCCGCGTGAGGAGGTGCTGGAGAAGATGCGCGCGAACGCGCCGCGCGCCGCCGGTCAACCCCGCGTCCCCGCCCCTGCCGCTCCGCAGGCCCCGGCCCAAGCCCAGCGACCCAAGTCATGACCGACACCGCCGCGCCCGGGGGATCGCTCGATCCCTTGCCGGAGTCCCCGTCCGCGTCCAATCCCGCGCCTGTTCCCGCGTCCCATCCCGCCCCCGAACCGCCCGTCGTCGTCACCGACGCGCCCCGGCTGGAGCTGAGGATCGGCGGGGCGATCATCATCGCCTTCTTCGTCATCTTCCTCGGCTGGGCGGCGTTCGCGCCGCTGGACGCCGGCGCCTTCGCGCACGGGCAGGTGGCGGTGTCCGGCAACCGGCAGGCGGTCCAGCACCGCGAGGGCGGCGTGGTCAGCTCCCTGCATGTGCGCGAGGGCGACACCGTCCAGCGCGGCCAGATCCTGCTGACCCTGTCCAGCGGCGAACTGCGCGCGACCGAGCGCGGCGTCTCGGGACAGGTCTACGCCCTGATCGCCCAGCGGGCCCGGCTGGTCGCCGAGCGCGACGGCCTGCGCGCCATCCCCCTGCCGCAGGAGTTCACCAACCTGCCGACCGAGGACGCCGCGCTGGCGCAGGAGTCGCTGCGCATCCAGCAGCTGCAGTTCGGCGCCCGCCGCACCGGTCGCACGACCGAGACCGGGGTGCTGGGCCAGCGCATCGCCCAGCTGAACGACCAGATCGACGGCTATCAGCGGCAGATCGAGTCCAACCAGGAGCAGCAGCGGCTGATCCAGGAGGAACTGGTCGGCATGCGCGACCTGGCCGCCAAGGGCTATGCGCCGCAGACGCGGGTGCGGGCGCTGGAACGGACCGCGGCTCAGCTGGACGGCGAGCTCGGCTCGCTGCGCGCCCAGATCGCCCGCTCGCGAGAGGCGGTCGGCGAGACCCGGCTGCAGATGTCCGGGGTCGACAGCAAGCTGGGCGAGGACGTCGCCGACCAGCTGCGCCAGATCGACATCCAGCTGAACGAGCTGCGCCCGAAGATGACCGAGCTGCGCGCCCAGATCGCCCGCAGCGAGGTGCGCGCCCCGGCCACCGGCCAGGTCGTGGGCCTGACCATCTTCACCCAGGGCGGGGTCATCCAGCCGGGCCAGACGCTGATGGAGGTCGTCCCGCGCGACGCCTCGCAGGTGATCGTGGCCCAGGTCCTGCCGACCGACATCGACAACCTGAGCATCGGGCAGGAGACCGAGGTCAAATTCACCGGCCTGCGCGAGCGCAACCCGCCGCTGGTCTTCGGGCGGGTGACCAGCATCTCGGCCGACAGCTTCCAGATGGAGGAGAGTGGGGCCTCCTTCTATCGCGCCGAGATCGTGGTGCCGGCGGACGAGCTGGCCAAGCTGGGCCGCGCCACCGAGAGCCTGCGCCCCGGCGCTCCGGTCGAGGTGGTCATCCTGCTGCGCAAGCGCACGGCGCTGGCCTATCTGATCGAACCCCTGACACGGAACCTGTGGCGCTCGGGGAGTGAACAGTAGGCGAGGGGTCAGGTTCTGGGGATGAGGTTTCAGGGAAGGGCTTTGCCCTCCCGATCTTCCCTGAAACCTGAAACCTGGCGCCTATCCCCTTACCCCGCCTTCTTCTCCGCCCGGAACCGATGCAACAGCGGCTCTGTGTAGCCACTCGGTTGCGCCACGCCCTCGAACACCAGCGCGCGGGCGGCCTTGAAGGCGATGCTGCCGGACGGGTTGGTCGCCATCGGCTCGTACAGGGGATCGGCGGCGTTCTGGGCGTCCACTCGGGCGGCCATCTTCAGCAGGGCCGCGTCCACCTGTTCCGCCGTGCACACCCCGTGCAGCAGCCAGTTGGCCATGTGCTGGGACGAGATCCGCAGGGTGGCGCGGTCCTCCATCAGGCCGACGTCGTGGATGTCCGGCACCTTGGAACAGCCGACGCCCTGATCGATCCAGCGGACGACATAGCCGAGCAGCCCTTGTGCGTTGTTCTCCAGCTCCTGCGTCACCTCCTGCTCCGACCAGTTGCGGCCAGCCGCCAGGGGCGCGGTCAGCAGGGGCTCGAGGGCGGGCGTCGGCTTGGCGGCGATCCCGGCGCGCAGGGCGAAGACGTCCGTCTGGTGATAGTGCAGCGCGTGCAGGGTCGCGGCGGTCGGCGAGGGCGTCCAGGCGGTGTTGGCGCCGGTCTTCGGATGGGCGGCCTTCTGCTCCAGCATGGCCTGCATCTGGTCGGGCGCGGCCCACATGCCCTTGCCGATCTGGGCCTTGCCGTTGAGGCCGCAGGCCAGACCGATGGCGACGTTGCGCGCCTCATAGGCGGTGATCCAGTCGGACGACTTCATCTCCGCCTTGCGGACGACCGGCCCGGCGCGCATGGCGGTGTGGATCTCGTCGCCGGTGCGGTCGAGGAAGCCGGTGTTGATGAAGACCAGCCGGTGCATGACCTGCCACAGGCAGGCGGCGAGGTTGGCCGAGGTGCGACGCTCCTCGTCCATGACCCCGACCTTCAGGGTCCAGCGATCCAGCCCGAGGATGTCCTCGACCTTGTCGAACAGCTCGTTGGTGAAGGCGACCTCGTCCGGGCCGTGCATCTTGGGTTTGACGATGTAGATCGAGCCTTCGCGGCTGTTGCGGAACCGGCCGTTCCCCTTGAGGTCATGGCCGCCGATGGCCGAGGTGACCAGCGCGTCCAGCACGCCCTCAAACACCTCCGACCCGTCCGCCAGCCGGATCGCGGGCGTGGTCATCAGATGGCCGACGTTGCGCACGAACAGCAGCGACCGGCCCGGCAGGGTGACGGTCGAGCCGTCCGCCGCCGTGACGACCTTGTCGGGATTCAGGGCGCGGGTCAGGGTCTGACCGCCCTTACGGAAGGTCTCGACCAGATCGCCCTTCATCAGGCCCAGCCAGTTGCGGTAGGCCGCGACCTTGTCCGCCGCATCGACGGCGGCGATGGAGTCCTCCAGATCGACGATGGTCGACAGGGCGGCCTCCAGCACCACGTCCGAGACGCCCGCTGGATCGGTCGCGCCGATGGGGTGGGACGGGTCGAAGATGACCTCGATATGCAGGCCGTTGTGGCGGAAGACGCGGCCCTTGTCGGTCTGGCCGACGTACTGGGCGGGGTCTTTCAGGGCGATGCCGTTCGACGGGTCGCCGAGGTCGGCCCAGGAGCCGCTCTCCAGCGGCACAGCCTCATCAAGGAAGGCCTTGGCGCGAGCCACGACGCGGGCGCCGCGGGCGGCGTCATAGGGTCCGGGCGGCGGCAGGTCGCCCAGCGCGTCCGTCCCGTACAGGGCGTCATACAGACTGCCCCAGCGCGCATTGGCGGCGTTCAGCACGAAGCGGGCGTTCAGCGCCGGCACCACCAGTTGCGGCCCGGCCATGGTGGCGACCTCGGCGTCCACATTGTCGGTCTGGATGCTGAAGGGGGCCGGCTCGGGGACGATGTAGCCGATGGACCGCAGGAAGGCGGTCGTGGCTGCGGGGTCTTGCGGGCGACCGGCGCGGTCGGCGTGCCACTGGTCGATGCTGGCCTGCAGCGCGTCCCGGCGGTCCAGCAG
>JAVHYH010000029.1 GCA_031119155.1 Brevundimonas sp. | reverse complement strand
AAGCAGCGCCGCGACCGCTTCCAAGGACCACCGTCATGACCACGCCCCGCCCTTCCGACCGCACGCCTGAACAACTTCGCACGGTGACGCTGGAAACCGGCGTGAACCGCTACGCCGAGGGCTCCTGCCTGGTCACCTTCGGCAATACGAAGGTTCTGGTCACCGCCTCGGTGGAAGAGAATGTCCCCGGCTGGATGCGCGGCAAGGGTCAGGGCTGGGTGACCGCCGAATACGGCATGCTGCCCCGCGCCACCCACACCCGCGGCCGTCGTGAAGCCGCCGCCGGCAAGCAGACCGGCCGGACGCAGGAAATCCAGCGCCTGATCGGCCGTTCGCTGCGCGCCGTCGTGGACCTGAAGGCGCTGGGCGAGCGTCAGGTGGTGCTGGACTGCGACGTCATCCAGGCCGACGGCGGCACCCGCACCGCCGCCATCACCGGCGCCTGGGTCGCCATGGCCAGCGCCTTTGACTATCTGCGCGCCGAGGGCGTGATGAAGACCGATCCGATCCTCGATCAGGTCGCCGCCGTCTCCTGCGGCGTCTGCAACGACCAGCCCGTTCTGGACCTGGACTACGAGGAAGACTCCTCCGCCGAGGCCGACAGCAATTTCGTCCTCACCGGCTCGGGGACCATCGTCGAGATCCAGGCCACCGGCGAGAAGCGCGGCTTCTCCCGCGGCGAGTTCAACCGCCTGTTCGAACTGGCCGAGATCGGCTGCGGCGAACTGTTCGCCCTGCAGCGCGCCGCCCTCGGCCGCTGATTTCGCCTGACGGCGTTACGGGGCTTTTATCAGTAACCAAAACGCGGCATCGTCGTTTCTCCACGTCATGGGGAGATGACGATGCGCCTGCCGATCCTTCTGACCGCCGCCCTTCTGATGGTGGCCGCCTGCGACCAGCAACCCGCGTCCCCGGGCGCGGAGACCGCCGCGTCGGGCGCCACGACGGCGGCGCCGGAGCCGGTCATGCCCGCCGACGCCCCGCCGCAGGAAGAGGCCCCGGCCCCGACCGAGGCGTCCTCCATGTCCTGCACCCTGGATCAGGGATCGGACGGCGCCATGGAACTGGTTCGTCGCTGCATGGCCGTCAGCCCGGCCTCGCACCCCCCGTGCAACCCCGAAAACCCCTGCCAGC
This sequence comes from Brevundimonas sp., assembly GCA_031119155.1. Lineage (GTDB taxonomy): Bacteria > Pseudomonadota > Alphaproteobacteria > Caulobacterales > Caulobacteraceae > Brevundimonas. The sequence goes on along the minus strand of JAVHYH010000029.1, from coordinate 17,936 downwards.
TGATCCAGGACGAGATCGACCGCTCCTGCGCCATGTACAAGCCGGGTGAAACCAAACCCGCCGAGTGCACGGCTTAACGGTTTCCAGACTCCAGCTCGGTACGGTCTCGGGCATGACACCCGTGGCCACGCCCCCCGATCTTCGCGCGCTGACGACGCTGCGCTTCCTCGCCGCCGCCTGGGTGGTGCTCTACACCGCATGGCCGCACCTGAACGTGGGCTTCACGCCGACGCTGGTGACCAAGGGCTATCTGGGGGTCGAGGTCTTCTTCGTCCTGTCCGGCTTCATCCTCAGCCACGTCTATCTCGAGGCGGTCGGGACGAAGCGCTATTCGCACAAGGGCTTCCTCTGGGCGCGCATCGCGCGGGTCTATCCGCTGCATCTGGTGACCCTGGCCGGCATGGCCGTGCTGGGCGTCGGCGCCGTGGTGGCGGGCCTCTCCGTCAGCGACAGCCTGACCGACTGGCGCGCCCTGCCGGCCCATATCTCCCTGACTCACGCCTGGGGCCTGGCCCCGTCGTCGGCCTTCAACCATCCGTCATGGTCCATCTCGGCGGAGTGGTTCGCCTATCTGACCTTCCCTGCCTACGCCTTTGTCGCCTGGCGACTGAAGGACCGGCCGGTTGTGGCCACTGTGCTGGCCGCCGTGGTCGCGCTGGGCATCTACGCCGCCTTCCAGCCGCTGGCCGGCTTCTCCCTGACCGAGGCCACCTTCCGCTGGGGCGCGCTGCGCATCGTCCCCTGCTTCCTGCTGGGGTGCGCCCTGTATCTGATCTACCGCCGCGCCCCGATCCCGCACGCCGGGCTGGTCGCCCTGTTCAGCGGCGCCGGGGTGATCGTCAGCGCCTCGCTGGGCCTGTGGGATCCGGTCACCGTCCTGTTCGCCGGCGGGCTGATCCTGTCGCTGGGCTCGCTGGCCAATGAGAAGGCCGGCGTCCTCGCCTCGCCCTTCGGCGTCTATCTGGGCGAGATTTCCTACTCCATCTACATGGTCTGCGCGCCCGTCCTGCTGGTCATGACCAACGTCGCCGCGCGCCTGACCGGAGCCGACGACAAGCGTTTTCACATGATTGTGTGGTTGGCCGTCGTCGCGGCGATTCCGGTGGCCGCCATGGCGACCTACCACCTCGTCGAACGCCCTGCCCGCACCGCTTTGCGGCGATTCGCCAGGCCCAACGGCTCAGGTCAAGCCGCGACCGAAGCGCGCACACCCTCGGCGTAAAGGGGTCTTCAACCCTCGCCCACTATCGGTTACGGCTTGTTTCAACGGCAGTCGGGAAAAGCCTCAGCATGTTCAAACGGCTCAAAGCCGCCGCGGTTGCGGCGACCCTCGGAATGTTTGTGCTGGGCGCCACCGCCCCCGCAGCGAACGCCGGAGAGCCGTACTGGCAGTGCGTGACCTTCGCCCGCATGTTCTCGGGCATCCAGATCTTCGGCGACGCCCTGACCTGGTGGCGTCAGGCGCAGGGCCGCTTCCAGACCGGCAACACGCCCCGCACCGGATCGGTCCTGTCCTTCGAGGCCAGCGGTCGCATGAGCCGAGGCCACGTCGCCGTCGTCTCCGAGGTTCTGACCCCGCGCGTCATCCGCATCACCCACGCCAACTGGGGCGGCAGCCGCGGCAAGGTCGAGGAAAACGTCACCGTCGTTGACGTTTCGGGCGACAACGATTGGACCGCCGTGAAGGTCTGGTACAACCCGATCAATGACCTCGGCACGACCGTCTATCCGACCAACGGCTTCATCTACCAGCAGGCCCCCGTCGCCGCTGGCGTCGAGATGGCGTCGGTTCCCTCGGCCGCCGGCCAGAACTGACCTGACGGCCTCCGTCCGGGAGGCCTTCCAATGATCCGCATGTATCGCTCGACAGGCGCCGCCTGCGAGGACGCCGTGGTCGAGGCCGGCAGGCTGACGCTGCATCCCGACGTGCTGTGGATCGACATGCTCAATCCCACGCGCGACGAGGACGCCGCCGTCGAGGCCGCCCTAGGCGTCTCGGTCCCCACCCGCGAGGAGATGAAGGAGCTGGAGGCCTCCAGCCGCGTCTATCGCGAGAACGGGGCCACCTATCTGACCGCCGACATCATCACGCGCGGCGACGAGGAAATCCCCGGCATCGAGCCCGTGACCTTCGTCCTGACCACCGGGCCGCTGATCACCATCCGCTATGCCGAGCCCAAGCCCTTCGCCCTGCTGCTGGAAAAACTGGAGCGCGAACCGGGCCTGTGCGGCTCCGGCGCCGATCTGTTCCTGAACCTGATGGAGGTGGTGGTCGATCGCGCCTCCGACATCCTGTCCAGGACCGTCGTGCGGGTGGAGGGCATCGCCAATCACGTCTTCTCGGGCGGCAAGACGGTCGGCTTCGAGAAGCTGATCACCAAGCTGGGCCGCGCCCAGATCGCCAACGCCCGCATCGAGCAGAGTCTGGCCGGCCTGACCCGCGTCTTCGCCTTCGTCACCGCCGACGAACGGATCGACAACGGCGAGGCCCGCGCCCATCTGCGCTCGCTCAGCCGCGACGTCGAAAGCCTCAGCGCCCACAACCAGTCGGTCGCCGCCTCGATCAATTTCCAGCTGTCGGCGGCGCTGGGCCTGATCAACATCGAGCAATCGTCGATCATCAAGATCTTCTCGGTCGCCGCCGTCGCCTTCCTGCCGCCGACCCTGATCGCCTCGATCTACGGCATGAATTTCGACCACATGCCCGAACTGCACTGGATGGCCGGCTATCCGCTGGCCGTGGTCGCCATGGTCATTTCCGCCATCCTTCCGCTGCTGTGGTTCAAGAAGAAGGGCTGGCTGTAACTTGACCCCGGACGGCCTTCGGGGTCTTCCTGCCCGCCCCGTTGGTGGAGTTCCCCCATGCGCCTGACCGCCCTCGCCGCCGCCTCCGCCCTGGCCCTTTCGCTCGCCGCCTGTTCGCAGGGCGGAGAAACCGTCGAGGCTCCGGCCGAACCGCCCGCCCCGGCCGCCGTGCTGGCGGGCGTCGACCTGACCCAGCCGCTCAGCCTGGTCGGCACCGAGCCCTTCTGGGGCATCCGCCTGACCGGTCAGGAACTGGTCTATTCGGGCGTGGACCGGCCGGAACAGCGCGCGCCCCAGCCCGCCCTGACCGTCCAGGGCACGGTGGCCACCCTCGAAACCCGTTCGGCGACCGGTACGGTCTTCGACGTCACCCTGACCGCCACCGAGTGCAGCGACGGCATGAGCGACCGCACCTATCCGCTGACGGCGATGGTCAAGGTCGGGGAGGAAAGCCTGATGGGCTGCGCCGCCACCACCGCCGCGATCCAGAGCGCGGGCGAGAGCGGCCCGGTCTCCTGACCGTCGTCAGGCGTCCCTGAGCGTCCGCATCGCTCCCAGTCGGGCGAAGGCGATGGTCAGGGCCTTGCGCCGCGCGGGCGCCAGGGGGCTGGCCGGGGCGTCGCGCACCACCGCCCCGCCGAAGCCGTCGGCCACGATCAGTCCCGGCTCGTCCGGCAGCACGCCCTGCGGAAACTCGGGCGCCACGGCGAAATAGAAGGCGTCGCAGAACGGCCCGTACTCGTGCCATTTCCGGTCGACGCGATAGTCCTCGATCCCCGACTTCACCTCGACGATGACGATGTCGCCCCTCGGCCCCAGGGCCATAACGTCCGCTCGCCGTCCATTCGGCAGACAGACCTCCGGCAGCGGCGCATAGCCCAGATCCAGCATCAGCCGCGCCGCGCCCCGCGTCACCGCCTGGGTGGTTTCGGGGCGGCTGAAGACAAGGTCGATCTGAAGGGCGGCGGCGGCCATCCCGACGTTATGTTCCGCCTTCGTTCACGGTTCAAGTCCCACGAACTTGACCATACCTAATAATGAGTACGTCCTGTCATCGGTTCTTCTCACCGGAGAGACGCCATGGACGAAGACCGGAGCGCGCGGCGAAACAGGAACAGTCCTGCGGGCCTGTGGTTTCTGGTCGGGCTGGCGCTTGTCGCGATCGCGCTTATCGTTGCGGTGGTGTTCAAATCCAGCGCCGCTGAACACCGCGCCCGCGAGGAGACCGAGGCCGCAGCGACGCGCACCGCATCCTGATCCCTCCGCCCTGCGTCGTTACAGAATATAGCGGCTCAGGTCGGCATTCTTCGCCAGTTCGCCGATCCGCTCACGCACCTGCTCGCCGTCGAAGGTGATCGTCTGGCCGGTCAGGTCCGAGGCCTTGAAGCTGGTCTCCTCCAGCACCCGCTCCAGCACGGTCTGCAGACGACGCGCGCCGATGTTCTCGACCGCCGAGTTCGCCGCCACCGCCGCATCGGCCAGCGCCTCCACCGCATCATCGGTGAAGACCAGCGTCACCTCTTCCGTCGCCAGCAGGGCCTGGTTCTGACGGATCAGATTGGCTTCCGGCTCGGTCAGGATGCGCTTGAAGTCGTCGCGGGTCAGGGCCTTCAGCTCCACCCGGATCGGCAGGCGACCCTGCAACTCGGGCAGCAGGTCCGACGGCTTGGCGACGTGGAAGGCGCCAGAGGCGATGAACAGCACATGGTCCGACTTCACCGGCCCGTACTTGGTCGAGACGGTCGTGCCCTCGATCAGCGGCAGCAGGTCGCGCTGGACGCCCTCACGGCTGACGTCGGCGCCACGGCCTTCGGCGCGCACGGCGACCTTGTCGATCTCGTCGATGAAGACGATGCCCTCGTTCTCGGCCAGCGACAGGGCCTCGGCGGTCAGGCTCTCCTGATCCAGCAGCTTGTCGCTCTCCTCGGTCGTCAGCGGCGCCGCGGCGTCCTTCACCGTCAGCTTGACCTTCTTGGTCCGCGCCCCGCCCAGCTTGCCCAGCATTTCGGACAGGTTGATCATCCCGACATTGCCGCCGCCCGGCAGGTCCATGCCCTGCATCGGCGAGGCGGTGTCGGCGAGCTCCAGCTCGATCTCCTTGTCGTCCAGCTCGCCGGCCCGCAGCTTCTTGCGGAAGCTGTCGCGGGTCGCCGGCTGCGAGCCCGGCCCGACCAGCGCGTCCAGAATGCGGTCCTCGGCGGCGCCCTCGGCCTTGGCCTTCACGCCCGCCCGGCGCTTGTCGCGCACCATGACCAGCGCCGCCTCGACGAGATCGCGCATGATCTGATCGACATCGCGGCCGACATAGCCGACCTCGGTGAATTTGGTCGCCTCGACCTTCAGGAAGGGCGACCCGGCCAGCTTGGCCAGCCGCCGGGCGATCTCGGTCTTCCCGACGCCGGTCGGCCCGATCATCAGGATGTTCTTGGGCGTCACCTCGTCGCGCAGATCATCCGGCACCCGCTTGCGCCGCCACCGATTGCGCAGCGCCACGGCCACGGCGCGCTTGGCGTCATGCTGGCCGACGATGAAGCGGTCGAGTTCGGAAACGATTTCGCGGGGGGAGAGGTCGGTCATGGCGTTCAGATGGGGGAGCGAAGAGGCGTTGGGGAGGGGTGCGGCGATCAGGACTGCAGGTTCATCACAACGAACACAACCATAGGACGCATCCCTACTCCAGCATCTCCACCGTCAGGTTCCCGTTGGTGTAGACGCAGATTTCCGCCGCCAGAGCCATCGACCGGCGCGCGATGGTCTCGGCGTCCAGTTCGGTGTTCTCGATCAGCGCCCGCGCCGCCGACAGGGCGTAGTTGCCGCCCGAGCCGACCGCCGCCACGCCATGCTCCGGCTCCAGCACATCGCCGACGCCGGTCACCGTGAAGATCGAATCCTTGTCCGCCACCAGCAGCATGGCCTCCAGCCGCCGCAGGTAGCGATCCGTACGCCAGTCCTTGGCCAGATCGACACAGGCCCGCGCCAGCTGGTCCGGATACTGCTCCAGCTTGGCTTCCAGCCGTTCGATCAGGGTGAAGGCGTCGGCCGTCGCCCCGGCGAAACCCGCCAGAACCTTGCCGCCCGCCAGGGTCCGGACCTTGCGCGCCGCGCCCTTGACGATGGTCGGCCCCATCGAGACCTGGCCGTCGCCGGCGATGACCGTGCGGCCATTCTTACGCACCGCAAGGATCGTTGTGCCGTGCCAGTCGGGGAAGGAAGATGCGTTCGTCATCCTCTCCAGATGGAGACCGAAATGCGGCGAAGCAAGGGATTCCCGTTGGATTTCAACGATACGCAAGCGCCACAATATCACCAATGTAACCCGTTACATTAACAAACTGAGCCCGTCGGGCGGCCAATTTGGGGTTGGATCGTGCTGCATCGAGTGATTTACGCCAGTGAGGCGACCGGAGCGACCGGCGTATCGACCGTTTCGCTCGCCCACATCCTCGGCGCGTCGGAGGTCAACAACCGTCGCGACGACATCACCGCCTCGATCATGTTCCACCACGGCCAGATCCTTCAGGTCGTCGAGGGCGCCCGCCACGACATCGACCGGCTGATGCGCCGCCTGCTCAAGGATCGCCGCCACACCGGCCTGCGGATCCTGGTCGACACCCCGATCAGCGCTCGCGTGCTGCGCGAGCCGATCAGCGTCTGCCCCGATCCCGCGACCATGCTCGAGCGTGTCGGCGCCGCCGAGATTTCGCGCCTGACGGCCAACGAGGCCGAGGCCATCGTGGACTTCAAGGCCGCCGCCTGATCCACGCCTTCGCGCGTGACCTTCCCGTCGTCAGCGCCTAAGCGGAACGGGTGAGCTTTTCCGAAGACGAAATCGAACGCTACGCCCGCCATCTGGTGCTGTCCGAAGTCGGCGGCCCCGGCCAGCAGCGGCTGAAGGCCGCGCGCGTCGGCCTGATCGGCCTGGGCGGCGTCGGCGCGCCCGCGGCCCTCTATCTGGCCGCCGCCGGGGTCGGGACCCTGCGCCTGATCGACGACGACGCCGTCGCCCTGTCCAATCTCCAGCGCCAGATCGTCTTCGACAGCGCCGACATCGGCCGCGCCAAGGTCGTGGCGGGCGCAGAGACCCTTGCGGCCCTTAACCCCCATGTCGCGCTGGAGCTCCGCCCCGAGCGCCTGACCTCAGCCAACGCCGCCGCCCTGATCGAGGGTTGCGACGTCATCCTCGACGGCACGGACGACTTCGCCACCCGCTTCTGCGTCAACGCCGCCTGCGTCGCCCACGACATCCCGCTGGTCTCCGGCGCCCTCGGCCGCTGGAGCGGGCAGGTCGGCGTGTTCCGGGGCGAGCCCTGCTATCGCTGCATGGTCCCCGACGCCCCGCCGGACGCCGAGACCTGCAGCCGCGTGGGCGTCATCGGCGCCCTGGCCGGGGTGGTCGGGGCCATGGCGGCGCTGGAGGCGATCAAGCTGATCGCGGCGGCAGGCCAGCCCCTGTCGGGCCGCCTGCTCCTGTACGACGGACTGGCGGGGACGGCGCGGACGGTCCGCGTCGCCCCCGATCCCGACTGTCCGGTCTGCGGTCAGGCCGCCGGCGCGACCTCGGCCTGAGCCGCTGTTTCCGCCGGGGCCGCAGGCTCCGGCGCCGCGCCGGTCAGGGGCAGGTGTTCCCGCAGGAAGGCCTCCATCTCGACCATCACCCGGATCTCGTCCGCCCGGGACCAGCCCGTGTGGCCGGCGCCGTCCATGACCACCAGCCGCACCGGCTTGCCCTCGCGCCGCAGGGCCCGTTCCATGTTGCGGGACTGGGCGACTGGAACCACCGTGTCGTCCTCGCCATGGATCAGCAGCAGCGGAATGCTCCACCCGGCCGCCTTGTTCAGCGGCGACGCCGCCTCGATGGCCGCGCGGTCAGCCGTCGGATCGCCGATGGAGCGGACCCAGTATTCGTACCGGTCCGAATCCGCGCCGCCCTCTGACCGCTCGTGGCGCAGCATGGTCAGCAGGTCGCTGGGACCGGCGATCGAGATGGCGCACTGATAGAGGTCGGGCTGGCTGGCGCCCGCCTGCAGGGCGGCATATCCGCCATAGCTGGCGCCGACGATGCAGACCTGTTCAGCGTCCACCAGCCCCTGGGCGACCAGAGACTGCACGCCCTCGGTCACATCGTCCTGCATCCGCAGGCCCCACTGGCGGTGCCCCGCCTCGACGAAGGCCCGACCCATGCCGGATGAACCCCGGAAATTGGGCTGGAACACCTGATAGCCCCGCGTCGCGAGGAACTGGGCCCATCGGTCGTAGGACAGGACGTCGCGAGCCTCGGGCCCGCCGTGCGGCAGGACCACCAGCGGCGGCCGGCCTCCTTCCGCCGCACCCGGCGGACGCGTCAGATAGCCGAACAGCGCCCGGCCGTCGCTCGCCGCATAGTCCACCCGACGCATCGCCCCGAGGGACGCCTCCGGCAGTTGCGGATAGATCTGGCCAAGGAGCTCCATCTTCCGCTCCTCCAGATCGAAGATGTAGTACTCGCCCGGATTGTTCGGCGCCGAGGCCCGCACCACCCAGCGCGACCGATCCTCGGCCTGGGACACCACAGACACGCTCCAGCCTTCACCGAGGAAGGCCCGGATGCCGTTCATGACGGCGTTCTCCTGGCGATCGCTGAAGTCGCAGCGATAGATGTCGGCCCAGTAGCAACCCGCCATCAGCGAGCGGTCCCCGGCCCCCACCACAATGCCGCTGACATCATAGGTCTCGTGCCGCCAGATCGCCGGACCCATCTGGCGGGTGGCGAAGTCGAACACATGCACCGCCGTCGTATCGCCTTCCTCAGGGGTCTTCGGCCGCACCGCGACGAAGCTCTGCCCGGGCTGATCCGTCGCGCCCAGGAAGCGGTAGTCGGGCAGGTCGCGCAGCTCGTCCCGGCGCATGCGGAACACCTCGCCCCACCGGCCGTCGGCCCCCAGGGCTTCCATCACCAGCACCCGGCCCGTCAGGCCCCGATAGGTGGTCCGCCCGACCACCGCGCCGTCCCGGTCGGTCAGGTAACTCAGAACGCGCGCGGTGCCGTCCACGATCTTGACCGCTTCGCCGGTCTGGATGTTCACGCGGGCGACATGGAGGCGCCCCTCGCCGCCGCGGTAGCTCATCAGGACATGCCCGGCGTCGTCCGGCAGGGTGTCGAGCAGTTCCCCCGGGCGTCCCTCCTCGGTGCCGGGGCCCTTCAGGCTCACCGCGCTGGAGCCGTCCCGCGCCACCGACAGCACCGACTGTCGATAGGCGAAGGCCCGCACGGCGCCGTCCTCGCGATCGCCGACACGGCGCAGCTCGAGCTGGGTGGCGGAGATGAGGAGACGGTCGTCCCCCTTCCAGCTGATGCTCTCGATGAAGACCCCGCCGAAATGCTCACGGGCGCCGCCCGCGGACCTGCGCGCGATCTCTCCGGTTTCAAGGTCCTGGATGTGGATCTCGTTGTTCTCCCCGGAGCGCGCCACCCACGCCAGATACCGCCCTGACGGCGAAAGGCTGGGGGAAATCACACTCGCCGGCGCGGCGAAATCAGCCGCTGTCAGCGGGTCGGCCTGCGCGGGATCCACCATGGTTCCGGCAAGCAGCAAGGTCGCCAGAACGCCGGTCAGGCGCGCGATCCAGATCTTCATATTCGTCTTTCCCCACCCGGAGCCGGGCGCCGCTGACCATTCGCGGCGATTCCCAAGCTTCACCTTGAGCACAACCCGGTCGGCGAACGCCAGTCAACCCGGGAGTGTCAGAACATCGCAGGAATGACGCGGTCCGGCGGCCGGTGGCCATTGGCGAAGGTCTGGATGTTGGCGATCACCCGATCGCCCATGTCCTGACGGGCCTCAATGGTGGCCGAGCCCAGATGCGGCAGCAGCACCACGTTCGGATGGCCCAGCAGGCCCGGATGCACCTTCGGCTCCTGTTCGAACACGTCCAGCCCGACCCCGGCGATGCGCCGCTGGGCCACCGCCTCGGCCAGGGCCGCCTCGTCGATCAGTTCGCCGCGCGCGGTGTTCACCAGCATCGCCTCGGGCCGCAGCTTCGCCAGCCGCTCCGCCGACAGCAGGTGATGGGTCTCCTTCGTCGCCGGGCAATTCAGCGAGATCAGGTCCATCCGCGCCAGCATCTGGTCCAGATCGTCCCAGTAGGTCGCCCCCAGCTCCTCGGCGATCATCGGCGAGACCGGCTTGCGGTTATGGTAGTGCACCTGCATCCCGAAGGCCTTCGCCCGCCGCGCCAGCGCCTGGCCGATCCGGCCCATGCCGACGATGCCCAGCCGCTTGCCCCACAGCTTGCGCCCCGGCATCCAAGTGGGGGTCCAGCCCTCGAACCGGCCCTCCTGCATCACCTGCGCCCCCTCCACGATCCGGCGGCTGACCGCCAGGATCAGGGTCATGGCCAGATCGGCCGTGTCCTCGGTCAGGACGCCCGGGGTGTTGGTCACGATCAGGCCGCGCCCGACCGCCGCGTCGATGTCGATATGGTCCACGCCCGCGCCGAAATTGGCGATCATCTTCAGCTGCGGCCCGGCCTTGGCGATCAGGTCCGCGTCGATCACGTCGGTGATGGTCGGCGACAGGACGTCGGCCCGTTGCACCGCCGCCTCCAGCTCGGCCCGCGTCATCGGCCGGTCGGTCAGGTTCAGCTCGGCGTCGAACAGCTCCCGCATCCGTGTTTCCACGGCGTCAGGCAGGCGCCTGGTTAATACGACCTTAAGCCTGGGAGCGGACATTCGGAGCCTTCGCGTTCTTCATCCCCGGCTTTAATGGTCCCGCCCGTGTCTGGCAAAGCGTCTGGCAAAGTCTCCGTCACGGCCCATCGCCTGAAGCGCCTCGCCCTGATCGGCGGCGTGCTGGGTTGCGGCCTGCTGGCCGGCGCCGCCCAGACCATGCCGGACGGTCGCCCGACCCCCAGCGGCCAGCCGGTGCCGCGCTGGCTGTCGCTGAAATCCGACCGCGTCCACGCCCGCCAGGGACCGGGCCTCGATTACCGGATCCTGTGGAGCTACCAGGTCTCCGGCCTGCCGGTTCAGGTCATCGCCGAAACCTCCGACTGGCGGAAGATCTGCGACGCCGAGGGCGCCGTCGCCTGGGTCCACCGCAGCGTCGTCTCCAGCCGCCGTAGCGTGATCAACCTGTCGCGGGAGGAAATCCCCGTCCACGCGGGCCGCTCCTCGACCTCGCCGGTCCGCGCCCGCCTGGCCGCCCGCGCCCTCGTCTCGCTGGACGAATGCGTCGACCAGTGGTGCGAGGTCCGCGCTCGCCGCCTGCGCGGCTGGGTGCCCCAGACCGCCGTCTTCGGCGCCCAGGACCGCCCCCTGTGCAACGCCAACCGCCCGGCAGGGACGGGGCGGAACGGGGACTGATTACAGCAGCTCACCTCTCCATTCGCCCTCAAGCGAATGGAGAGGACAGACCGGCGCGTCAGCGACGGTCAGGTGAGGGCGGCTCCGTCAGGGCAGGAGGAACCTCGAACACCGGTGTCGGCGGCCAACCCCTGACCACCTGCGCCGCCCCCTCCTGATCGGCGAAGGCGCCGATCTGTCCTCCCCATCGCCTTGAAGCGGGCGATGGAGAGGTGAGCCCCCATCCCCCTTAAAAAGTTGAGCCTCCCGGTTCCCTCGTGTAACCCCACGGCAACATCCGGGCGCAGGTCGCGCCCCTCACCACGAGAACGTCCTTGTCCGAGCTGAAATATCCGTCGTCGTTCGACTACGAAGCCCTGCTGGCCTCGGGCCGGGGCGAGCTGTTCGGTCCGGGCAACGCCCAGCTGCCGGCCCCGCCGATGCTGATGTTCGACCGCATCGTCACGATCAACGCGGACGGCGGCGCCCACGGCAAGGGCTATGTCGAGGCCGAGCTGGATATCCATCCGGACCTCTGGTTCTTCCAGTGCCACTTCATCGGCGATCCGGTCATGCCGGGCTGCCTGGGTCTGGACGCCATGTGGCAGCTGGTCGGCTTCTACCTCGGCTGGATCGGCGGCCCCGGCAAGGGTCGCGCGCTGGGCGTCGGCGAGGTCAAGTTCACCGGTCAGGTGACCCCGGACGTCAAGAAGGTCGTCTACAAGGTCCACCTCAAGCGCGTCATCAACCGCAAGCTGGTCATGGGCATCGCCGACGGCGTGCTCGAGGCCGACGGCGAGGTGATCTACACCTGCAACGACATGCGCGTCGGCCTGTTCGGCGCGACCACTGAAGCGGCCGCCGGCTAAACCCCCTATATCCTCCAGACCGCGGCCTACGCGGCGACTGAAAAGACTCGGAAGGAATCCACCATGCGGCGTGTCGTCGTCACCGGGCTGGGCATCGTCTCCTCCATCGGCACCGGAGCCGAAGAGGTCACCGCATCGCTGCGCGACGCGAAATCGGGCGTCCAGCACGCCGCCGATCACGCCGCGCACGGCTTCCGTTCGCAGGTCTGGGCGCCCCCGGCGCTGGGCCACACCGCCGAGGACTGGGCCCCGCACGTCGACCGTCGCGCCGCCCGCTTCCTGGCCAACGGCACCGCCTGGGGCCACATCGCCTTCGATCAGGCGCTGGCCGACTCGGGCCTGACGCCGGACGAGATCAAGGATCCGCGCATCGGCCTGATCGTCGGTGAAGGCGGTCCCTCGACCCAGGTCATCCTGCAGGCCGCCCAGACCACCATCGAGAAGGGCTCGCCCAAGCGCATCGGGCCGTTCGCCGTGCCCAAGGCCATGGCCTCCGGGCCGTCGGCCGTGCTGGCCACCTGGTTCGAGCTGAAGGGCATCAACTATTCGATCTCCTCGGCCTGCGCGACCAGCGCCCACTGCATCGGCGCGGCCGCCGAGCAGATCGCCTGGGGCAAGCAGGACGTCGTCTTCGCCGGCGGCTGCGAGGACATCGACTGGTCCATGTCGAACATGTTCGACGCCATGGGCGCCATGTCGTCGAACTTCAACGAGACCCCGGCCAAGGCCAGCCGCGCCTATGACAAGGACCGCGACGGCTTCGTCATCGCCGGCGGCGCGGGCATCGTGGTGCTGGAAGAGTACGAACGCGCCGTGGCGCGCGGCGCCAAGATCTACGCCGAAGTCACCGGCTACGGCGCCAACTCGGACGGCTATGACATGGTCGCCCCCTCGGGCGAGGGCGCCGAGCGCTGCATGAAGATCGCGCTGGAAATGGCCGGCAATCCGAAGATCGACTACCTGAACCCGCACGGCACCTCGACGCCGGTCGGCGACAGCAAGGAAATGGGCGCCGTCCGCAACGTCTTCGGCGACAACCTGCCGATGATCTCCTCGACCAAGTCGCTGACGGGCCACTCGCTCGGCGCCGCGGGCGTGCAGGAGGCCATCTACTGCCTGCTGATGATGGACAACGACTTCGCCGCCGAAAGCGCCCACATCGAGAACCTCGACCCCGAGTTCGAGGGCATGCCCATCCTCCGCGCCCGCCACGATGGCCCGCTGAAGCACGTCATGTCCAACAGCTTCGGCTTCGGCGGCACCAACGGCACGCTGATCCTCAGCAAGATCGAAGCCTAAGCACAAACGACCGGCCTCAAGTAGCGAGCGACCGCGTCGCGAGCGTTAGGCCACCCAAGAAGGAAGACTCCAATGGCCGCTGAAACCACCTGGGACATGCCCAAGGGCGATCTCATGAAGGGCAAGAAGGGCCTGATCATGGGGGTCGCGAACTCCAGCTCCATCGCCTGGGGCATCGCCTCCCAGCTGGCCGCCCAGGGCGCCGAACTGGCCTTCACCTATCTGGGCGAAAGCCTTGAGCGCCGCGTGCGCCCGCTGGCTGAAAGCGTCGGCGCCAAACTGCTGATCCAGGCCGACGTCACCGACGACGCCTCGATGGACCACGCCTTCGCCGAGCTGGAAAAGGAATTCGGCACGATCGACTTCGTCGTCCACTCGGTGGCCTTCGCCAACAAGGACGAGCTGAAGGGCTCCTTCGTCGACAACACCACCCGTGACAGCTTCCTGCTGGCCATGAACATCTCGGCCTTCAGCTTCGTGGACGTGTCCAAGCGCGCCGCCAGGCTGATGCCGAACGGCGGCAGCCTGATCACCCTGACCTATCTCGGGTCCGAGCGGGTCATCCCCAACTACAACACCATGGGCGTGGCCAAGGCCGCGCTGGAAGCCGCGACCCGCTACATCGCCCGCGACCTGGGTCCGAAGAACATCCGCGTCAACGCCATCTCGGCCGGCGCCATGCGCACCCTGTCGCTGGCCGGCATCTCGGGCGGCCGCGGCCTGCACTCCAAATCGGCCCAGTTCTCACTGATCAAGGAAGAGACCTCGATGGAAGGCGTCGCCGGCGCCGCCCTGTGGCTCTGCTCGGACCTCGGCCGCTCCACCACCGGTGAAGTCGTCCACGTCGACGCCGGCTTCCATGCCGTCGGCCTGCCGGAAGACATCGAGGGCTAGGCCCCAGGACGCCCGGCGGTGACCGCTTCCCGCCTGCCCGTTTCCGCCCTGTCGGCGGCCGCCGTCGGAACCGTGATCGGCTTCGGCGGCACCGTCGCGCTGGTGGTTCAGGCGGGCCATGTGCTCGGCGCCTCGCCGGACCAGATCGTGTCGATGGTGACGGCGCTCTGCCTCGGCATCGGCGTCCCCGGCATCCTGCTCAGCTGGCGGATGAAGATCCCGCTCATCCTCGCCTGGTCTACCCCCGGCGCGGCCCTGCTGGCGGCCTCGACCCTGGGCGTCGGCTGGCCCACCGCCGTCGGCGCCTTCGTCATCGCCGGCGCCCTGATGGTCATCACCGGCCTCGTCCCCGCTCTCGGACGACTGGCGGCGCGCATCCCCGGCGGCATCGCCTCGGCCATGCTGGCGGGGGTGCTGCTGCCCTTCTGCCTGAAGCTGTTCCTCGTTTTCCCGACCGATCTGGCGCTGGCGGCGGGCCTGTTCGCGGTCTTCCTGATCATGCGGCGGCTGGCCCCGACCTGGGCCCTGCCCGCCGTCCTCGTCGGCGCCTTCGCCGTTCTGGCCCTGCGCGGTCAGATCGCCCTGCCGCCCGGGACCGGCCTGTTCGGCCAACTGTCGCCGATCGTCCCCGTCTTCGATCTCAAGGTGGCCGTCAGCCTCGCCCTGCCGCTGTTCCTCGTCACCCTCGTCTCGCAGAACCTGCCCGGTCTCGTGGTGCTCAAGGCCGCGGGCTATGAGCCCCCGCCGGGACCGCTGTTGCTCTCGACCGGCCTGGCCACCGTCGTCCTCGCCCCCTTCGGTGCCTACGGGATCAATCTGGCGGCCATCGTCGCGGCCATCTGCACCGGCCCGGACGCCCATCCGGACCCGCAGCGCCGCTGGATCGTCGGCGTGATCTACGGCGGCCTCTATCTGGTCGTGGCCCTGTTCGCCGCGCCGCTGGCGGGCCTGTTCATCGCCATGCCGCCCGCCGCCCTCGCCGTCCTGACCGGTCTGGCCCTGATCGGCCCGCTGACCGGCGCCCTGTCCGGGGCCATGGCCGAACCGGACCACCGGGAGGCCGCCGTCATCGCCTTCGCCGCCACCGCCTCTGGCGTGGCCCTGTTCGGAATCGGCTCTGCCTTCTGGGGCCTGCTGGCGGGCTTCGTCGCTCTGGCGGCCCTGCGCTGGCGGCGGAAAGCCTAGTCCGGCTCCCGCTCTCCAACCTCGGTGGGCCGCACCACCAGCAGCCAGCCGTCGGCCAGATGCAGTTCCGGCACGGCGTCCTTGGAGAAGGGCAGATACCAGGTCGGACCACCGGCGGCCGGGGCGATCTCCAGCATGTCGTCGGCGCCGAAATTCTGGACGGACTTCACCGTGCCCAGCACCGTCCCGTCCGGCTCACGCGCCTGAACCCCGACCAGATCGGTCAGATAGAACTCGTCCTCCTCCGGCTCCGGCAGGCGGTCGCGCGGGATGAACAGCTTGAGCCCGCGCAGGGCGTCCGCCTCCTCCTTGGTGGCGATCTCCTTCGCCCGCCCCACGACGCCGTTCTTGTCCGGCCGCCCCGAGGTCAGGGTCAGGCCCGTCGAGCCGTCGGCGCGCAGCAGGTCGCGATAGGCCAGCAGGGCCATCGGATCGGCGGTGTAGGCGGTCACCCGCACCTCGCCCCGCACGCCGAAACCGCCGGCGACCTGTCCGACCTGGATGAGCTTGTTCTGCGTCACCTGAACCTCGTTCCAAACAAGAAAGGCGGCGCCCGAACGGACGCCGCCCTCTTCATTTCATAACCGGCGAACCGGAAGAAATCAGCCTTCCGACTTTTCCTCGGTCGCTTCTTCAGCGGCCGGCGCTTCTTCGGCGGCGGCTTCAGCAGCCGGAGCTTCTTCAACGGCCGGAGCAGCGGCGGCGGCGGCAGCGGCGTCAGCGGCTTCCTGCTTGGCGCGCTCGGCGGCTTCAGCGGCTTCCACCTTGGCGGCGGCTTCGGCTTCGGCGCGGTCAGCTTCGCGCTGGGCGCGTTCGGCGGCGCGCTCTTGCGCCTTCTTGCCCGGCTGGGCCTTGTTCGGGTTGTTGCCCTGCGACCACTTCACCTTGCCGGCCAGCTCTTCGTTCTGCGACAGGAAGCGCGCGACGCGGTCGGTCGGCTGGGCGCCCTTCGACAGCCATTCCGAGATGCGGTCGGCCTTCAGCACGACGCGCGGCTGCTCACCGTCGCGCGGCAGCATCGGGTTGTACGAACCGACGCGCTCGATGAACTTGCCGTCGCGCGGCGAGTGCGAGTCAGCGACGACGATGTAGTAGTACGGGCGCTTCTTGGCGCCACCACGGGCCAGACGGATCTTCAGCATTTCAGGTCTCTTTTCTTGGAGGTCGTTATTTCTTGGGAAGCCCGGGCAGGCCCGGAAGGCCTCCCGGAAGTTGTCCGCCACCCAGTCCGGCGAGCCGGTCCTGAATGGCTTTCAGTTCGTCGGCGCTCGGCTCGGGCATCTTGCCCCCGCCCATCGCCTTGAGGCGGGCCATGTCCGGTCCGCCGCCACCGCCGAGGCCGCCCAGCATGGCGGCCATCTGCTGCATCTTCTTCGGTCCGCCGCGCGACAGCGACTTGACCATGTCGGCCATCTGCCGGTGCTGCTTGAGCAGGCGGTTGATGTCCTGAACCTCGACACCGGCGCCGGCGGCCACGCGCTTCTTGCGGCTGGCGTTCAGCAGGTCCGGCTTCTTGCGCTCGGCCTTGGTCATCGACGAGATGATCGCTTCCTGGCGGGCGATCATGCGGTCATCGACGTTGGCGTCGGCCATCTGGGCCTTCATCTTCGCGACACCGGGCAGCATGCCCATGATGCCCTGAAGACCGCCCATCTTCTTCATCTGCTGCAGCTGGGCGGCGAGGTCGTTCAGGTCGAACTGCCCCTTGGCCAGCTTGCGGGCTATGGCCTCGGCCTTGGAGGCGTCCAGTTCCTGGCTGGCCTTTTCGACCAGGGCGACGATGTCGCCCTGACCCAGGATGCGACCGGCGACGCGGCGGGCGTCGAAGACATCGAGGGCGTCGACCTTTTCACCGGCGCCCAGATACTTGATCGGCAGGCCGGTGACGGCGCGCATCGACAGCATGGCGCCGCCGCGACCGTCGCCGTCGGCGCGGGTCAGGATCAGGCCCGTAAGCGGCAGGCGCTCATGGAAGGCCTTGGCGGTGCGGACGGCGTCCTGACCGGTCAGGCTGTCGGCGACCAGCAGGGTCTCGACCGGCTTGGCGATCGAGGCGACTTCCGCCACCTCGGCCATCAGGGCCTCGTCCAGCGTGATGCGGCCGGCGGTGTCGAGGATCAGGACATCGAAGCCCTGCAGCCTGGCGGACGTCATCGCCCGCCTGGTGATCTGGACGGCGCTCTCGCCCTTCACGATCGGAAGGGTGGCGACCTCGATCTGCTTGCCGAGGGTTTCGAGCTGCTCCATCGCCGCCGGACGACGCGTATCGAGCGATGCAAGCATGACCTTCTTGCGGTCGAACTTGGTCAGCCGCAGCGCCAGCTTGGCCGAGGTCGTCGTCTTGCCGGAGCCCTGCAGGCCGGCCATCAGGAAGACGGCGGGCGGGGTGGCGTTCAGGTTCAGCGGAACCGGCTCTTCGCCGCCCAGCATCTCGACCAGACCGTCGTAGACGATCTTGACCACCTGATCGGCCGGCTTGACCGACCGGATGACCTCTTCGCCCGTCGCGCGCTCGGTGGCGAAGGCGATGAAGTCCTTGACGACGGGCAGGGCGACGTCGGCCT
>JAVHYH010000028.1 GCA_031119155.1 Brevundimonas sp. | reverse complement strand
CTTCAGGCTCAGCTGGCCTTGATGGCACAGCGGGCATTCGCGCGGATCCGATCCGTCTTCCTTCATCGGGAAGATGTGCGGCCCGAGAGACTCGTTCAGCGCGTCCAGGATGGCCGTGGTGCGCAGCTCGCCCGCAGCCGACGTGGCGGCGTGGAAGTCGGTCCAGAAGTCGCGCAGCAGCACCTTCCAGTTCAGCTCGCCCGCCGACACCTCGTCGAGGCGCGTCTCCAGCGCGGCGGTGAAGTCGTATTCGACCCACTTGCGGAAGAACTGCTCCAGGAAGGCGGTGACCAGCCGGCCCTTGTCCTCGGGATAGAAGCGGTTCTTGTCGACGCGGACGTATTCCCGGTCGCGCAGGGTGGTCAGGATCGAGGCGTAGGTCGACGGACGGCCGATGCCCAGCTCTTCCAGCTTCTTGACCAGGGTCGCTTCCGAATAGCGCGGGGGCGGCTCGGTGAAATGCTGCTCGGTGCGGATGGCCTCGACCTTGGCGGTCGAACCTTCCTTCAGCGCGGGCAGGCGGGTGGTGTCGTCCTCGTCGTCCTCGCCGGTCTTCTGCTTCTCGTCGCGGCCCTCTTCATAGACGGCCATGAAGCCGTCGAAGGTCACCACCTGACCGGTGGCGCGCAGGGCGGTCTGGCCGCTCGGCTCCTCGATCTCGACCGTGGTGCGGTCCAGCTTGGCGGACTCCATCTGGCTGGCGATGGTCCGCTTCCAGATCAGTTCGTACAGGCGTTGCAGGTCGCTCTCGAGACGCAGGGTTTCGGGCGCGCGCGTCATGTTGGTCGGACGAATGGCTTCGTGCGCTTCCTGAGCGTTCTTGGCTTTCGTCTTGTAATATTTGGGTTGTTCCGGAACGTAGGCCGGACCGTAGCGCTGGGCGATGACCTCGCGCGCCTGCGCGATCCCCTCGGGGCTGACGTACAGGCCATCGGTCCGCATATAGGTGATCAGGCCGCCCTGATCGTCCACGCCCTCATACAGTTTCTGCGCCGCCTGCATGGTGCGCTGGGCGGTGAAGCCCAGCTTGCGCGAGGCTTCCTGCTGCAGGGTCGAAGTCATGAAGGGCGGGCTGGGCGAACGCCGCACCGGCTTCTTCTCGACCGAGTTGATCGTGAACACCCCGGCGTTGATGGCGTCGCGCGCAGCGGTCGCCATGGCTTCCGAGATGATGTCCAGACGCTGCACCCGCTTGCCGGCGTGCTTGACCAGACGGGCGGTGAACGGCGGGCTGTCGGCGGCCAGATCGGCCTCGACCGACCAGTATTCCTGCGCCTTGAACTTCTCGATCTCCATCTCGCGATCGACGACGATGCGAAGGGCGACCGACTGCACCCGACCCGCCGAGCGCGCGCCCGGCAGCTTGCGCCACAGCACGGGCGACAGGGTGAAACCCACCAGATAGTCCAGCGCGCGGCGGGCCAGATAGGCCTCGACCAGCTCCATATCCACGTCGCGCGGCGCGGCCATGGCTTCCAGAACGGCGGACTTGGTGATGGCGTTGAAGGTGACGCGCTGGACAGTCGTGTCCTTCAGCGCCTTCTTCTTCTGCAGCACCTCCAGCAGGTGCCAGCTGATCGCTTCCCCTTCGCGATCCGGGTCGGTCGCGAGGATGACGCGGTCGGACTTCTTGGCGATCTCGGCGATCTCGCTCAGCCGCTTGGACGCCTTGGCGTCGACCTCCCAGGTCATGGCGAAATCGTCGTCGGGCAGCACCGACCCATCCTTCGACGGCAGGTCGCGGACGTGGCCGTAGGACGCCAGGACCGTGTAGTCCGAGCCGAGGTATTTGTTGATGGTCTTGGCCTTCGCGGGGCTTTCGACAACGACGAGATTCATTAGGGGAGGCGCCTTTCGAAGGGGCGGGAACGTGGTTGGCTCAAGCCTCGCTGTCAATCGGGAGGCGAGCAAAGGGGATCAAAGAGAGGCCATTCCGCCCGGAAGAAGTGTCGCACGGCCGGACAGGGCGAGCTCCAGCAGGGCCGCGGCGACGGCGCTGATCGGCGCATCCGCCGCGCGCGCCAGCTCATCGCGCGGCGTCGGCGTGTGCGAGAGCAGGGCGGCCACCCGCTCGATCAGGGCCTCGTCCACCGCATCCGGCGCCCCCTCGAACGGATTGTCCGGCTCCGGTTCCCGCACTGACCGGCTGCGACCGAACTCCCGCTCTATATCCTCCAGCCCCTCGCACAGGATTGCGCCCTGACGGAGCAGTTCGTTCGGCCCCTTGGCGCGCGGGTCCAGCGGCGAGCCCGGCACGGCGAAGACGTCGCGGCCCTGCTCATTGGCCAGCCGGGCGGTGATCAGCGAGCCTGACCGGATCTCCGCCTCGACCACGACCACCGCGCGCGACAGGCCCGAG
Source organism: Brevundimonas sp. (assembly GCA_031119155.1). Classification (GTDB taxonomy): domain Bacteria; phylum Pseudomonadota; class Alphaproteobacteria; order Caulobacterales; family Caulobacteraceae; genus Brevundimonas. Next base: position 16,730 of record JAVHYH010000028.1, on the reverse strand, counting down.
ATGATGCGGTTGCGGCGGGGGAAGTCCTTCGCCTGCGCCCGATGGCCGACCGGGCTTTCCGAGACGATACAGCCCTGCTCGACGATCTGCCGGTAGAGGTCGGCGTTGTCCGGCGGATAGACATCGTCCACCCCGCCGCCGAGCACCGCCACCGTGCCGGTCGGCAGGGCGCCGGTATGGGCCGCGCCGTCGATGCCGCGCGCCAGTCCGGACACCACCACGTGACCCGCTCCGCCCAGTTGCTGCGCCAGCCCCCGCGCGATCCTCTGCCCGCCCGCCGAAGCGATCCGCGCCCCGACAATGGCGATACAGGGCCGCTGCATCAGGCCGGCGTCGCCCAGCGTCCACAGCACCGGCGGCGGCGGATCGACGGCCGCGAGCATCTGCGGATAGTCGTCATCGCCCAGCACGATCAGCCGGGCGCCGATCCGGGTTCCGGCGGCGATTTCGTCCTCGATCTGGTCGACGGAGGGCAGGGCGTGGACGGCGCCGCTCTTGCGGATCAGGTCGGGCAGGGCCTCGATGGCCCGCTCGGCGCTGGCGAAGCGGTCCAGCAACTGGCGGAAGGTGACGGGACCGATGCGGTCGGTGCGGGCGAGCCGCAGGCGGGCGAAACGCTCTGCCCGCGTCAGGCTCACGCCTTCTTCGCGCCGATCCGGGGTTCAGCCCCCTTGAGCAGGCGGCCGATGTTCTCGGCGTGGCGGATCCAGATCAGCAGGGCGGTGAAGATCGCCAGAATGAGGATCGACTGCGGCGCGGGCAGGCCCAGCGCAGCGAGCGGCAGCAGGGCGTAGATCGGCGCAGCCGCCGAGGCGACCAGCGCCGACAGCGAGGAGATGCGGAACAGCGCCGCCATCAGGATCCAGGTCGCGCCCGCCAGCAGGCCCAGCGGCCAGGCGGCGGCCAGCAGCAGACCGAAGAAGGTCGCCACCCCCTTGCCGCCCTTGAAGCCCAGCCAGACCGGGAAGAGGTGGCCCAGGAAGGCCGCGCCGCCGGCGACGGCGGGGGCGATGTCATTGGGGAACAGGAAACGCGCGATCAGCAGGGCGGCGGCGCCCTTGCCGGCGTCCAGCAGCAGGGTGGCCAGCGCCAGATCCTTTCGGCCGGTGCGCAGCACATTGGTCGCGCCGATGTTGCCGGAGCCGATGTTGCGGACGTCGCCCGCGCCCGCCGCGCGGGTCAGCACCACCCCGAACGGAATGGAGCCCAGCAGGTAGCCGCCGACCGCCACAAGGGCGAGCGTCCCGATAGCGGGTCCGACCAGATCCTGCACCTCAACCCCCATACATCCTGAGCGCGTATATCACGGCTTCACGCGCCGTGAAGGCCACAGTCTCGGATGATTCGGCCCTGCACCCTCAGAGGCGGATGCGAATGCATCATCGTTATTCGGTTTGGCGAGAATGAGCGGGCGGCTTTCAAAGAACCATGTTATGGTTGTGTGGTCTTCAATGCGCAATCAGGGGTGTCCCGGCGCCTGATCGTCTTCGGGGGAGGGCAGGATGAAGTTCGACAAGGACGGACGGCTGAACACGGTGGCCTGGGCGCCATCGCCCAATCTCTACGCGGCGCCGAACCCGCGCGAGATCATCGTCATGCACTATACGGCGGGCTATTCCGCCGCTTCGGCGATCAACACCTTCAAGTCCAAGGCGTCCAAGGCCAGCGCCCATTTCGTCGTCGAGGTGGACGGGACGATCACCCAGATGGTCTCCACCCACCAGCAGGCCTGGCATGCCGGGGGCGCGGTCTATGAGGGGCGGCCGGCGGTGAACAGCTTCTCCATCGGCATCGAGATCGTGAACCCCGGCTACCACTACAGCGACGGCAAGGGCGGCTATCTCAACTGGCAGCGCAAGCCGGTCAGCGCGGCCCTGCTCAAGCCCTTCCCGGGCATGACCGAGGCGCATGATCCCTGGGCCGGGTCGGCGAAACTGTTCTGGCCCAACTATCCGGAGGTCCAGCTGGCCGCTGTCGAGGCCCTGACCCGCGCCCTGCTCAAGGCCTATCCGTCGATCCGCGACGTGGTCGGCCATCGCGACGTGGACACGGTGCGTCGGCTCAAGGTCGATCCCGGCCCGGCCTTCCCGCTACGTCGCTATCGTCTGCTGACGGACGTCCGCTCGGACGAGACGCCCGCGCCCGTGACCATGCGGGTCAAGGCGGACGACGGCGTGCTGAATGTGCGCGGCGGGCCGGGGACCAGTTTCGGCCTGACGGGCTGGGGACCGCTGCGCAACGGCGACGAGGTGCAGGTGCTGGAGCGCACCGAAAGCTGGTATCGCATCCAGCGCTGGTTCCAGGGTTCGCCCCGGCAGGGCTGGGTCTTCGCCCGTTATCTGGAGCCCGTCGGCTAGGCCTCGAACACCGTCCGGCCGCCGACCAGCGTCCGCCGGACCTTGCCCTGCAGCCGCCGCCCGTCGAACGGCGAGTTCTTGGACTTGGACTTCAGCGCCGCGGCGTCCACGACGATGGGCGCGCCGACGTCGAACAGCACCAGATCAGCCGGCGCCCCGGCTTTCAGCACGCCCGCCTCCAGTCCCAGCAGACCCGCCGGTCCGGCGGTCAGCGGACGCAGGACGTCCAGCAGATCCAGCCCGTCCTCGTGATGCAGGCTCAGGGCGGCGGGCAGCAGGGTCTCCAGACCGACGGCGCCGGGGGCGGCCTCGGCGAAGGGGCGGCGCTTGTCCTCGGCCGGGGCCGGGGCGTGGGCGCTGGTGATGGCGTCGATCAGCCCGTCGCGCACCGCCTCGATCAGCGCCTGACGGTCGCTCTCGGCGCGCAGCGGCGGGTCCAGCCGGTAGAAGGTGCGGTAGTCGCCGATATCCAGCTCGTTGAAGCACAGGTGGTTGATCGACACCGAGGCGGCGACCTCCAGCCCCTTGCCGCGCGCCCGCGCCAGCGTCTCCAGCGCGCCCTCGGTCGAGATCTGGTCCACCAGGAACCGCGCCCCGGTCTGCTCGACCAGCGCCAGATCCCGCTCCAGCTGGATGCGCTCGGCGATGGCGGGCACGCCGGACAGGCCCAGACGCGTCGCCAGCTCGCCCGAGGTCGCCACCGCGCCTTCGCTCAGCCAGGGATCCGCCGGACGGCAGGCGATCAGGGCGTTGAAGGCGGCGGCGTAGCTCATCACCCGCTGCAGGGTGCGGGTGTTGGCGATCACCCTGTCGCCGTCGGTGAAATACAGGGCGCCGGCCTCGTCCATCAGGCCGATCTCGGCCATGCGCTGGCCGTCGCGCCCCCTGGTCGCCGCGCCCGCCGCGCGGACGTTGACGAGGTCCAGCGCCGCGCCGCGCCGCTGGATGTGGTCGATCATCGCCGGATCGTCGATGGCCGGATCGGTGTCGGGCTGGACCACGATGGTGGTCACCCCGCCCGCCGCCGCCGCCAGACTGGCCGACTTCAGCGTCTCCTTGGGCTCGTCGCCGGGCTCGCCGGTCTTGACCCGGATGTCGATCAGGCCGGGGGCGAGGCACAGGCCGCCCGCGTCGATGACCTCCACGCCCGCCGGGGCGCTGGCCGACGTGCCGTGGATCACCTCGGTGATGACCCCATCGACGATCAACAGGGCGCCGGGGCCGTCATAGTCGGTCGCTGGATCGAGCAGGCGGGCGTTCAGGATGGCGAGAGCGGTCATTGGGCAGCTCCCTCGCGGCGCACGGACAGGGCGGCCAGCACGGCCATGCGCGCGGCGACCCCCATCTCGACCTGATCCTGGATCAGCGACACCGACAGGTCGTCGGCCACGTCGGAGTCGATCTCGACGCCCCGGTTCATCGGGCCGGGGTGCATCACCTTGGCGCCCGGTTTCGCCCAGGCCAGCTTCTCGCGGTCCAGACCCCAGAAGCGGAAATACTCGCGGGTCGAAGGCACCAGCGCGCCCTCCATCCGCTCCAGCTGCAGACGCAGCATCATCGCCACATCAACGCCTTGCAGGCCATCCTTCATGTCGTGGAAGACCTCGCAGCCCCAGCGGTCGGCGTCGCCGGGCACCAGCGTCGGCGGGCCGATCAGGCGGACGCGCGCGCCCATCATCGACAGCAGGGCCACATTGGAGCGCGCCACCCGGCTGTGGGCGATGTCGCCGCAGATGGCGATGGTCAGGCCGCCGACATCGCCGAAGGCGCGGCGCAGGCTCAGCAGGTCCAGCAGGGCCTGCGTCGGGTGTTCATGTCGCCCGTCGCCCGCATTGACCACCGCACAGCCGACCTTCTGCGACAGCAGGGCCGCTGCGCCCGAGGCCGAGTGGCGCACCACCAGCACGTCCGGCTTCATCGCGTTCAGCGTCGCGGCGGTGTCGATCAGGGTCTCGCCCTTGGCCACCGACGAGGTCTTGGGCGTCAGCGACGTCACATCGGCGCCCAGCCGCTTGGCCGCGATTTCGAACGAGGCGCTGGTCCGCGTCGAGTTCTCGAAGAACAGGTTCATCACCGTGCGGCCACGCATGATGTCCAGCGACTTCGAACTCTGCCGGTTGAAGTCGACGAAGGCGTCGGCGAGGTCCAGCAGGGCCGGGACGGTCGCGGCGTTCAGATCGCCTGCGGACAGGAAATGATCGCGGGGGAACGGCGCCAGCCGTTCGTGAATCAGGTCGGTGACATCGGGCTGGGTCATCGAGACGCGCCTATAGGCTGTCATCACACCAAATGGAACAGCGCCAGCAGGATCGGAATGGTCAAGGCGCTGCCGACTGTGGTCAACGCCACGATCCCGGCCATCAGCGGGGCGTCGCCGCCCATCTGGCGGGCCAGCAGATAGGCCGCAGCCGCACCGGGCGCCGCGCCGCACAGCAGGGCCGCGCCCTGCGCCGTCTCGTCGCCGCCGAACAGGATGCACAGCCCCCACATCAGCGGCGGCATGATGCCCAGCTTGACGAAGGTGACCGCCGCGATCGTCCCCTTGCGTCGCGCCACCTCGCCGAAGCTCAGCCCGGCGCCGGCCACGATCAGGCCCAGCGGCAGGGCCGCGCCGCCCAGCAGCTCCAGCGTATCGGACACGCCCGGGATCGGCGGCACCTTGAGGAAGTTCAGCGCCAGCCCGGTCATGCAGGCGACGAGGATGGGGTTGGCCAGCATGGCCTTGGTCAGGGCCAGCGGCGACACGCCCCGCTGATCGGCGCCCCAACGGGCCAGCACGGCGACGCAGGCGATATTGGTCACCGGAATGATCGAGGCGATCATCACCGCCGCCAGCGCCAGCCCCTCGGCGCCGAACGTCGCCTGGATGACGGGCAGGAAGACGAAGCTGTTCCAGCGGATCACGCCCTGGAAGACGCTGGTGTAGGCCGGGCCTTCGATCTTCAGGAACGGCTTGGCCGCCAGCGCGCAGGCGCCGACGATGATCACCGCCGTCACCGCAGCCCCCGCCGAGGCCGTCGCCCCGCCGCCGGACAGGTCCGCGCCCCAGATCGAGGGGATCAGGAAGCCGGGATAGAGCAGGTTGATCGACAGCTTCTCGATCGGCCGCCAGGTCGCGTCCGGCAGGAAGTCCGATTTTCTCAGGCCGTAACCGATGGCGATCAGGCAGAAGACGGGGATGATGCCCGCGAGCAGGCCGATCATCCGTTCAGGCGATCCAGCGCGCCCTGCAGGATCCAGGCGGCGGCGGTGCGGTCCACCACGTCCGACCGGCGCTTGCGGGTCAGATCCAACTCGTCGATCAGGAATCGTTCGACCGCCGTGGTCGACAGCCGCTCATCCTGGAAGGTCACCGGCACTTCGCGCAGCCGCTGCAGGTTGCGGGCGAAGGCGCGGCACGACTGGGCGCGTGGCCCCTCGGTCCCATCCATGTTCAGCGGCAGGCCGATGACCAGACCCGAGGCGTTGCGCCCGTCCATCAGCTTGAGGACCGCATTGGCGTCGTCCGTGAACTTCGTCTTGCGGATCAGCTGCAAAGGGCTGGCGATGATGCGGGTGGCGTCGGAGGCGGCCACGCCGATGGTCTTCTCGCCCAGATCCAGCCCCAGCCAGGGCGTGTTGGGCGGCGTCTGGGCGACGAGCTCTTCGAGGGTCAGGACGGTCACGGTGTCGCGGTAGGACTGGCGCGCGGCGAAGGCAAGGTGCAATGCTGCGGTATCGTTGATACGGGGAGAGAGTGCGATGACGCGACCGATCCTGTTCGCCGCCGTCCTGATGATGCTGACCGCCTGCGATCCGGGGGCTGAAACCCATCAGGAAGCCCGACCCCAGGCGCAGGCGCCGACACCGGCCCTGCCGGCCTCGCAGGCCGCGCCCGCCGTCACCCCTCTGGTCGCGTCCGGCCCCGCCGCGACGGTCCAGCCCTCGACCGACCTCGAGATCCAGCACGCCGCCTCGGTCGTGACGCTCGATCTGCTGACGAAGCAGGGCGGGGCGACGGTCAAGCTGTTCGGCACGGCGGGCGGCGATCCGGCCATGAACGGCCTCTACACCGACATCGCCTTCTTCCGCTCTTCGGCCGAGGGCTGGGCGGTCTTCCGCGTGGGGGATTTCCTCGACTACACCGTCCTGTCCGAAGTGCCGGGCCGGGTCGATCTCAAGGTCGAGGAAAGCGTGATGGACGAGGCGACGGGGCAGATCGGCAAGCGCGAACGCCGTCTGATCGTCAGTTGGACGCCGGGCGCGGACGAAGCACCGCCCGCCGCCGTCACGGTGACGCCCGCCCGCTGACCGCGGTTCTGCGGTTAGGGTTGCGTCAAGACTTTCTCGCCAAAGGTGTGCGCGGGACAAAACGTCCTGCGGCCGCACCCGCGTCCGCTCCGGAAAACTGGACGCACGTCGATGTCGCTTTTCAGCGTCAACACGAACGTGGGCGCGATGGTCGCCCTCCAGAGTCTCGCGGTCATAAACCGCGAGCTGATGACGGTTCAGCGCCGCATCTCCACCGGTCTCAAGATTTCCAGCCCCAAGGACAACGGCGCCATCTGGGCCATCGCCCAGGGTCAGCGCGCCGAATCGAAGGCCTATGACGCCGTCATCGCCTCGCTCCAGCGTGGGCAGTCCGCCGTCGATGTCGGCATGGCCGCCGGCGAGACCGTCTCCGACCTGCTGATGCAGATGAAGGAGAAGATGGTCGCCATGTTCGACTCCAGCCTGACCACGGCGTCCCGCAAGGCGTTGGATCAGGACTACCGGATGCTGCGCGACCAGATCGACCGCACGGTCAACAACGCCGGCTTCAACGGCCTGAATCTCGTCGGCCCGGCCGCCACCGCGCGAGGCGTCCAGGCCCTGGCCGACACCAGGGGGCAGACCACCGTCGATGTGGACGCCATCGACCTGTCCACCGGCGGTACGCTGATGGCCGGCGTTCCGGCGGACCTGACCACACTGAACAATCTCGTCGACATCCCGGCCATCACCGCCGCCATCGACAATGTGAATGCGTCACTGGGCCGCCTCGGGACGGGGTCGAAGGCGCTCGACACCCATCTGAACTTCGTCCGCAAGATGCAGGACACGCTGGACGCCTCGGTCGGGCGTCTCGTCGATGCCGATCTGGCCAAGGAAAGCGCCCGCTTGCAGAGCCTGCAGGTGCAGCAACAGCTGGCCATACAGGCTCTCGCCATCGCCAACCGGGCCCCGTCGCTGCTGCTCCAGCTGTTCCGCTGACGCACTGCGACTGTCGCAATCCTTGTGAATCCGGGGAGGGGCGGTTAGGTGCTGCGGGTTCGCCCTTGCCCGCAAGGCGCGACCTCACTGACTCGTTGTTCGATTGGAGGGCCGCATGGCCGTCGACGTCGCGACCGTGCGCAAGGTGGCGCACCTCGCTCGCATCAAGACCCCCGAAGAGCGGCTGGAGCCGCTGGCCCAGGAGCTGAACGGCATTCTGGCGTGGATCGAACAGCTCAATGAGGTCGACGTCGACGGCGTCGAGCCCATGACCTCGAACGTGGCCCAGCCCCTGCGCCTGCGCGACGATGTCGTCACCGACGGCGCCAAGGTGGACGCGGTCCTGTCCAACGCTCCGAAGTCGGCGGACGGCTTCTTCGTCGTGCCCAAGGTGGTCGAGTAAGAATATGACCGACCTGACCAAACTGACCCTCAAGGCCGCCCTCGACGGCCTCAAGGCCCGTGACTTCTCCTCGGAAGAAATCACCAGGGCCTTCGTCGCCAACATCGACGCCGCCAACCCCAAGCTGAACGCCTATGTCGTGCAGACGACCGACAAGGCGCTGGACATGGCCCGCGCCTCCGACGCCCGTCTGGCGAAGGGGGAGGGCGGCGCCCTTGAAGGCGCGCCGCTGGGCATCAAGGATCTGTTCTGCACCGACGGCGTCCAGACGACCGCCGGCTCCAACATGCTCAAGGGCTTCGTCCCACCGTATGAATCGACCGTCACCGCCAACCTGTGGGCGGACGGCGCGGTCATGCTCGGCAAGCTGAACATGGACGAGTTCGCCATGGGCTCGTCGAACGAGACCTCGGCCTATGGCTCGGTCGTCAACCCGTGGAAGTCGTCCAGCTCGAACGCCGAGCTGACCCCGGGCGGCTCGTCGGGTGGTTCGGCTTCGGCCGTCGCCGGCGACCTCTGCCTCGCCGCCACCGCCTCGGACACCGGCGGCTCGATCCGCCAACCGGCCGCCTTCACCGGCACCGTCGGCATCAAGCCGACCTATGGCCGCGCCAGCCGCTTCGGCATGGTCGCCTTCGCCTCGTCGCTGGATCAGGCCGGGCCGATCACGAAGACGGTCGAGGACGCCGCCATCCTGTTGCGCTCCATGTGCTCCTTCGACCTGAAGGACTCGACCAGTCTCGACGTCGAGACGCCCGACTGGACGAAGTCCCTCGGCAAGGGCGTGAAGGGCCTGCGCATCGGCGTGCCGAAGGAATATGTGGTCGACGGCATGCCCGCCGAAATCCAGGCGCTCTGGGATCAGGGCGTCCAGTGGCTGAAGGCCGCCGGCGCCGAGATCGTCGAGATCAGCCTGCCGCACACCAAATACGCCCTGCCGACCTACTATATCGTCGCTCCGGCCGAGGCCTCCTCGAACCTGGCCCGTTACGACGGCATGCGCTTCGGCCACCGCGCCGAAGAGGCGAAGTCGCTGACCGACCTCTATGAGACCTCGCGCGCCGAGGGCTTCGGCAAGGAGGTCCAGCGTCGCCTGACCATCGGCGCCTACGTTCTGTCGGCCGGCTTCTATGACGCCTATTACGTCAAGGCCCTGAAGGTGCGCCGCCGCATCGCCCAGGACTTCGACAACGTCTGGGATCGGGTGGACGCCATCCTCACCCCCTCGACCCCTTCGGCGGCCTTCGCCCTGGGCGACAAGCAGATCGACCCGGTGACGATGTACCTGAACGACGTCTTCACGGTCACCGCCAACCTGGCCGGCCTGCCGGGCATCTCGGTGCCCGCCGGCGTCGACTCCGGCGGCCTGCCGCTCGGCCTGCAGGTCATCGGCAAGGCGCTGGACGAAGCCACCGTCTTCCAGGTCGCCGATGTGCTGGAACAGTCCGCCGGCTTCACGGCGCGACCGAACAAGTGGTGGTAGGCTGAAGCCTGTCGTCTGAAGGATTACGGCCCGCCTGAGCGATCAGGCGGGCCGTTTCTTTTCGGAGCCTTACCCCCCGCTGTTCTGCGCCCCGCGCGGCACCGGCTGGTAGTTCCGCACGAACTCTTCCAGCAGCCTCACGCTGAATCCCGCCGAGCCCGCGGGCTTCCAGTCATTGGCGCCGCCGTAGGCCATGTTGGCGATGTCCAGATGGGCCCAGGGGATGTCGCGGCTGACGAACTCGCCGATGAAGTGGGCGCCGGTGCCCGCGCCCGCGCCGCCCGAGCCGCTGTTCTGCAGGTCGGCGATGCTCGACGAGACGAAGCCGCCGTAGGTGGAGGCCAGCGGCAGGCGCCACAGCCGCTCGCCCGTCGCCTGACCGGCGGCGTCCAGCTGGTCCGCCAGCGCGTCGTGACGGCTGAACAGGCCCGCATAGTCATTGCCCAGCGCCCCGCCGACCGCGCCGGTCAGGGTGGCGACGTCCACGATCACCGCCGGGTTCACATTGCGCTCGGTCCACACCAGGGCGTCGGCCAGCACCAGCCGTCCCTCGGCGTCGGTCGAGATGACCTCGATGGTCTTGCCGTTCATGGCGGTCAGCACATCGCCGGGGCGGATGGCGTTGCCGTCGGGCATGTTCTCGGCCAGCGCCGCGACGGCGACCACATCCACCGGCGCGCCCGAGCGGGCGAGGGCCAGCACGGTCCCCGTCACGGCGGCGGCGCCGGACATGTCCATCTTCATATTGCCCATGTTGGCGCTGGGCTTGATCGAGATGCCGCCGGTGTCGAAGGTGATCCCCTTGCCGACCAGGGCGATCGGCCCGCCCTCCGGCGCCCCGGCGCCGCGATAGCGGATCACCAGCAGGCGCGGCGGCCGCTCCGAGCCCTGACCGACGCCCAGCAGGGCGCCCATGCCCAGCCGCTCCATCGCCGGCACGTCCAGCACCTCGACGGTCACGCCGCGCACACCGCGGAACGCCGCCTGCGCCCGGCTGACGAAGCTTTCCGGATAGAGGACGTTGGCCGGCTCGTTGGACACATCGCGGGCCCAGGTCATGGCCTCGACCAGCGCCGCGCCCCGGCCCTCGAAGGCCGCCTGAGCCGCCGGGGCGGCGTCGGACACCACGGTCAGCCCGCCCGGCGCTCCCTGCGCGGCGCGGCTGGCGCGGTAGAGGTCCGAGCGGTAGTGGCCGACGCCCAGTCCGGTGACGAAGCCCGCCGTCGCTTCGGGCGACAGGCCGGTCGCCAGCACCGTCACCGGCGCCGCGTCGTCCACCAGCGTCCGGCCGGCCACCGCGCCGCTCCAGTGAACGTCGGCCGCGCTTCCGCTCGCGCCGGTGCCGACGATCAGGATCCGGTCAGCCGCCCCGATGCCGCGCAGGCTCAGCGTCTGGCGCGCGCCATAGCTGAAGCCGGCCGAGGTCAGCGCCCGCTCAATCGCCGCCCGGTCCGCCTCCGGCAGCGCCGCCGCCCGCGTCGCCAGATCGGTCGCGTTGCTCAAGGGCAGCACCAGCGTCCCGCCGGTCACGTTCGCCGTCGTCGCGAAGGTCACGGCGCGGGGCGCGGTCTGCGCCGCCTGCGCGGGATTCGCGCGGCTCTGGGCGGCGGCCATCGGCGCGGCGGCCAGCACGGCCATCAGCGCGGCGGGCGCGACGAAGGTACGGAAACGGCGGATCATTCTGGAAAGCTCCCAAGGCTGGTCTGACCTTGACCTTGGGGGAGGGGGACGCCCTGTCCCATGCGACCAATCCGCGCCTTCAGACCTAAGTCGGATTTGACGGCGGCGCGGGAGAGGTGTCCTGTTCGGGCTCCGGAAACCCTCGGAGGCCACGATGGGCGAGCGTCGAGGACACGATCACGGCAGTCTGATCAAACAGGCGCTGGACGACGGCGCGGGGCCGGCCCGGTCGGCGCTGGCAGCGTCCTGGCGGCGGTCGCTCAGCCTGTACGGCCTCGATCCGGAGACGCAGGGCCGGGCGAACACCCTCACCGAACAGCAGCTGCGCGAGGCGCGTCAGGCGATGGAGCCGATGACCCGCGCGGCCCAGCCGGTGCTGGATCGCCTGTTCCTCGCGGTCGGCGACACCGGCTGCTGCGTCCTGCTGACCAATGCCGACGGCGTGCCGGTCGAGCGGCGCGGCTCCCCGGTCGATGACGACACCTTCCGCCAGTGGGGGCTGTGGCCCGGCGCCGTCTGGTCCGAGGCGGTCGAGGGCACCAACGGCATCGGCACGGCCTTGGCCGAGCACCGCCCGCTGACCATCCATCGCGACCAGCATTTCCACAGCCGCAACACCCTGCTCAGCTGCACCAGCCATCCGATCCACGACCCGCAGGGGCGGCTGGCCGGTCTGCTTGACGTGTCTTCCGCCCGCGCCGACGCGACCGAGGGCATGCTGGGCCTGATCGCCGCCGCCGTCGCCGATGCCGCCCGCGCCATCGAGGCCCAGACCTTCCGCCACGCCTTCGCCGACGCCCGCATCGTGCTGGCCGGCGACGTGGCCGAGCGCAATACCGCCGCCCTGCTGGCCGTGGATCGGGATGATCTGGTCGTCGGCGCCACCCGCGCCGCCCGTCTGGCCCTGTCCATCACCGACGAGCGGATCGCCGGCCAGTTGGCCGCCTCCGAAGTCCTCGGCGCCGGTTCGGTCGAGACCGATCTGCTGGAGGCCGAGCGCGGCGCTGTCCGTCGCGCGTTGGCCCTGAACGGCGGCAATGTCTCCGCCGCCGCCCGCGCCCTCGGCGTCAGCCGCGCCACCCTGCACCGCAAGCTGAACCGGCTGGGACTGGGGTCGGATCACCACTAGAACCGTCCCTGTCGCAACCTTGCGACAGGTGTGCGCTGCACCATGATCCGCCCATCTGGCGGTCCCGACCAGCAAGGCCAAGTCTCCGATCCAACGACGCCGACAACCGGCGCCTGAGGAAATCAAGGAGGCTACAATGACCAAGCCCGAGTTCGTCCGCGGCGTGACGCCGAAGTTCAAGCCCCGCTACGACAACTTCATCGGCGGCCGGTGGGTCGCCCCGGTCAACGGCCGCTATTTCGAGAACACCTCCCCGGTGAATGGCCGCGTCCTGTGCGAGGTGGCTCGCTCGGACGCGGCCGACGTCGAGCTGGCGCTGGACGCCGCCCACGCCGCGAAAGACAGCTGGGGCAAGACCTCCGTCGCCGCCCGCGCCCTGATCCTGAACCGCATCGCCGATGTGATGGAGGCCAACCTTCACGCCATCGCCGAGGCCGAGACCTGGGACAACGGCAAGCCGGTGCGCGAGACGCTGGCCGCCGACATCCCGCTGGCCATCGACCATTTCCGCTATTTCGCCGGCTGTATCCGGGCGCAGGAAGGCGGCATCTCGGAGCTGGATAACGACACCGTCGCCTATCATTTCCACGAGCCGCTCGGCGTCGTCGGCCAGATCATTCCGTGGAACTTCCCCATCCTGATGGCGGCCTGGAAGATCGCGCCGGCGCTGGCCGCGGGGAACTGCATCGTGCTGAAGCCGGCCGAACAGACCCCGGCCTCGATCCTGCTGCTAACCGAACTGATCCAGGACCTGCTGCCCGCCGGCGTGCTCAACATCGTCTCGGGCACCGGCATCGAGGTCGGCGAGCCGCTGGCCACCAACCCGCGCATCGCCAAGATCGCCTTCACCGGCTCGACCGCCGTCGGCCAGAAGATCATGGAGTATGCGACCCAGAACATCATCCCGGTCACGCTGGAACTGGGCGGCAAGTCGCCGAACATCTTCTTCAAGGACGTGATGGATGAGGACGACGCCTTCCTCGACAAGGCGCTGGAAGGCTTCGCCATGTTCGCCCTCAACCAGGGCGAGGTCTGCACCTGCCCCAGCCGCGCGCTGGTGCATGAGGACATCTATGAGGCCTTCATCAAGAAGGCCGTCGAGCGGGTCGAGGCTATCGTCCAGGGCGATCCGCTGGACCCGAACACCCAGATCGGCGCCCAGGCGTCCGATCAACAGTTGAAGAAGATCCTCGGCTACCTCCAGCTCGGCAAGGACGAGGGCGCTGAAGTCCTCACCGGCGGGGAGCAGGCGGTGCTGAAGGACGACCTGTCGGGCGGTTATTACGTCAAGCCGACGGTCTTCAAGGGCCGCAACGACATGCGCATCTTCCAGGAAGAGATCTTCGGGCCGGTTCTGGCCGTGACGACCTTCAAGACGCTGGAAGAGGCCATCGAGATCGCCAATGACACCGAATACGGCCTCGGCGCCGGGGTCTGGTCGCGCGACATGAACACCGCCTACCGCGCCGGTCGCGCCATCCAGGCCGGTCGCGTCTGGACCAACTGCTACCATCAGTACCCGGCCCACGCGGCCTTCGGCGGCTACAAGAAGTCCGGCATCGGTCGCGAGAACCACCGGATGATGCTGGATCACTACCAGCAGACCAAGAACCTGCTGGTCAGCTACAGCCCGGACAAACTCGGCTTCTTCTGATCTGCATCAAGGATGGCCGCGTCCCCACCGGCCATCCTGCGCCTGCTCCGCGTATCACTCCCCGAGAGCAACGACCTCAAACGGGGCGGCCGGTTCCTGCTTTCCGACCGCCCCGATTTTTCGTCTCAGACCAGTCCGTCCAGCGTCGGCGCCTCGGCCGCGCTGCCGGGGAAGACCCGGTTGTCCAGCGCCGCCCGGTCCACGCCCAGATGGTCGCGCAGCACGCCCTTGAACACCGAGCGCACATCGAGGGTCGGCGCCAGGTCGCGGCCCTCATACAGGCGATTGTCCGCCAGCGTCGGCCAGTCGCCGATCATGCCGCCGGCCTTCAGGGCGCCGCCCGCCACCAGCAGGGACGAGCCCGTGCCGTGGTCCGTGCCCTGCGTTCCGTTGGCCCGCGCCGTGCGGCCGAACTCGGTGGCGACCACGACCATGGTGTTGGCCCACTGATCGCCCAGCCCATCGTGCAGGCCGCCGATCACCTGATCCAGTCCGGTCAGCCGGGTCTGGAGCTGGCCATTCTGGCGCGCATGGGTGTCCCAGCCGTCGATGCTCAGCGCCACCAGATCCGCGCCGTTCTCGCCGGTCATCAGCCGCGCCACCGTCTGGCCCAGCCCGTTGACATCGTTCCGGCGCAGCGAGGTTCCGCCCGCCTCGGCGGCCATCGCCTCGGTCTCCAGCCCACGCGCCAGATTGCCCTGCAGCAGCGGGTCATCGACATAGAGATCCTGCAGCAGCGACGCGATCCGGTCCTCGCCCTTCACTTGACCGCCGGGCGCCCAGCTGGAGGTCTCGGCCGCGCCGCGCAGGATCAGCGGAGTCTGGGCGCCGACCGACAGGCCCTTGAACGCGCCGCCGCCCGCCGCCGCCAGCGCGCGGTTCAGCCAGCCGTCATTCTGCTGTCTCAGGCCCTCGCCGCCGTTCTCCAGCACGTCCTGGGCGTCGAAATGGGAGCGGACCCGCACCGGAATCGCTGCTGCCGGGGCGAAGCGCAGTTGGCCGGCGTCATACATGGTCTTCAGGCCGGGCAGGGCGGGGTGCAGGCCGAAGCCGTCCTGCATCGCCAGCGCATTGTCGATCGCCAGTCCGCCCCGCAGGGCGCGATAGTTGGCGTCACCGGTCGGCACGGTCACCGACAGCCCGTCCATGGCGCCGCGCGCGATGATCACCACCAGCTTGGGCTTGGGCCCGCGCGTCTGCGCCTGCGTCCGACCGGCGAAGGCCAGACCGATACCGGCCATGGAGCCGCCCAGCAGCAGGCGGCGGTTCATCATCAGATCGCTCATCGGCGTTGGAACTCCGGCGACATCAGGAAGAGGGTGACGGCTTCCGCGCGGCTCTCGGCGCGGGCCACGAACTGTCGGCTGCGATCCCCCAGACGCTCGCCCAGCGCGCTCTCGGCCATGGCCACAGCGTCGGCGGCGGAGGCCGCGTCGCCCACGGTCTTGGCCCAGTTCAGCCGCTTGACCAGCGCATCGGGCCCGGCCCAGTCGGCGGCGGTGTCCGGCCAGCCTTCGGGCGAGGGCGCGGCCCAGGCCGGCTGGCCCATCTGCACCAGCGCCTGCTGAAGCTGCGGAACCCGGCGCGGCGACGTGCCCATGGCCCGGTGCGTCGAGACGATGAACTCATAGGGCGTCTTCACCTTGCGGGCCTCGGGCGCCCAGCTGTCCGGATGGGTCGCCAGCGCCTTCGCCACGACCGCCAGATCGCCGCGCGAGCCGGTCCAGGCCCGCTCCAGCGCCGTCACCAGCGCCGGGGAGGGCTCGTCGGCGACGAAATGCACCGCGATCCTGCGCGCCAGCCGCCGCGCCGTCTCGGGCCGGTTGGCCAGATCGCGCAGGATGGCCTGTCCCTGTTCGGCGCCGCCCGCCGGATAGCGACGGCCCATGACGGTCCGCTCGCCCGGCTCGTGCACCGCCGGGATGAAGGCGAAGCCGTTCTCGCCGGGTTCACCCGCCCTCAGCGCCGCGCGCCGGCCGCGACCGCGCGCCGATCCCTGACCGCCCCGACGCGGCAGCGACCAGCCGGTCAGGGCGCGGGCGAACTCGGTCACATCGGCCTGGGTGTAGCCGCCGTCGGCGCCGACGGTGTGCAGCTCCAGGATTTCCCGCGCCAGATTCTCGTTCAGCCCCGCCTGCCGTCGCTCGCCGGCCGGACTGTTCGGACCGATCGACTGCGCCTGATCCAGATACAGCAACATGGCCGGATGGCTTTCAGCCGCCAGCGCCAGATCCTCGAACCGCCCGAAGACGTGGGGCCGGATCGCCTCGCGCTCGTACTGGCCCATGAAGACCGCCGCCTGAAACTTCGTCGTCGAGGCGGTGAAGACGTTGGCCCAGAACAGGGTCCATCGCTCGGCGAAGCCCGCGTCGGTCGTCGCGCCGGTCTGCGCCCGGGCCAGAAACTCCTCCGCCGTCTCGCGCACCAGTTCCCGTCGGCTCTCGCGCCGGGCGTCAAAGGCGGCCTGCGCCGGATCGGCGGGCGCCGCCTCGCCGCCCGTCATGGCCGGCCGGGGTTCCGCCTCGCGCCGCGCCCGCCGCGCCTGCGCCGTTTCAGTCTGATAGTCCTGATAGCGTTCGACGCGCTGTTCGGACGTCTCAAACCGGCCCGCAGGCGTCGGCGCGCTGCCGGGCCGGGCCTGCGCCTCCAGCCAGCCCTTTGGATCGGCCGAGACCGCGGCGATCTCTCCGGGCTTCGCCCCCAGCCCGAAGCGGGTCAGGGCGATGGCGGCGTCCAGCGGGGCGGGGCGGGGCATGTGGGGCTCGTGTCCGTTCGCGATGAAGGTTCAACGC
>JAVHYH010000269.1 GCA_031119155.1 Brevundimonas sp. | reverse complement strand
CTGCAGGTTGGCGTGAACCTCGGCCACCGTGGCGTGGCGGCCGTTGCGATAAAAGATCGAACGATTGGCCGAAGCCGCATCCGGGAACAGCGAGGCCGCACTGGCGCCCGGACGCGACTGCATGGCCTCCATCAGCTTGGCGGCGCCCGCCGGGCCGAGGAAGTGCGCGGCGTAGAGATCGCCCGCCCCCGGTTCCCGCCCCGTGCGGCCACGCAGATAGGCGGCGTTGGACGCCGTCAGCTCCGCCGCCATGGTCGAGGCCGCCTGGGCGTCGAACCGCAGGTCCAGCACCACGTTGCGAGCCGAGCCCCGCACGCGCCAGCGGCCGTCGTCGCCACGCTGGATCAGATCGGCGTACTGGCCGTAGCCGTGCTTGGCGCCATGCTGCTTCACCGTGGCCAGCCAGGTTTGCTCGATGAACTGGAACAGACCCGAGGCCGAGGACGTCGGCGCGCGGGCGTTGGGATTCATCGCGCTTTCGCGGCGCGCCGTACGCACGAGGAAGTCGGCGTCCACACCCGTTGCGCTGGACGCACGCCGGATGGCCGCCTCTACCCCGCCTGACGATGGAATCGCCCTGATGGTCATAATCGTTAATGCTGGTGAACTCTGGTTAACGAGTCCTTAACGTGACTGAAAAGCCACGTTCTGCGAAGCGCCAAATCCCGCCTGATCCCCGCCGCAAACCCGCCCCAACGGCAGCGCTCCATTTCCCTCAGGGAAAGCTGCGGGGGCAGCAAGACAGGGATGAAGGCCATGATGATCAGAACCGCAGGCGGCCCCGGACTGGTGAGCCCCCTCGACTTCCACGAACGCAAGACCCGGAGCCTGTCGCGCTCCAGCTGGATCGCCATCGGCATCGTCGCCATGGCCCACGTCGGGGTCGGCATAGCGCTGTATTATCAGCGTTTTGAGATGCCCCAGCCGATCGCGCAGAGCGAACCGCCGGTCACCGGCACGGTCATCCGGCTGGAACCGCTGGAGCCGGTTCCGCCCAAGCCGGTGGAGCAGAAGCCGGCCGCGGCCAACCCGCCGCTGAACGATACGCCGCTGCCGACGACGCCCACGGAGATCCTCCACGCCGTCCGCAACCCGGACGCCACGCCCACGCCCGGCCCGACGATCAGCATCACCCAGCCGGTCGACAATCCTGTGGATGCGGCGCCGCCGGCTCGCGAACCCCAGCCGCAACCTCCGGCGACCCGCGTGATTCGGGATCCCAGCTGGGTCAGCCAGCCGAACGGCGAGCAGATGATGCGGGCCTATCCGCCGCGCGCCCTGGACCGGGGCCTGGCGGGCTCCGCCTCGCTGAACTGCATGGTCGAGGCGAACGGTCGGGTCTCGGGCTGCAGCGTGACGGGCGAAACGCCCGCCGGAAACGGCTTCGGTCGCGCGGCCCAGCAGCTGTCGCGCTACTTCCAGATCAATCCGCGCACCGTCGACGGCGCTGCGGAAGGGTCGCGGGTCTCCATCAACCTGCGCTTCGTGCCGCCGGCTGAGTAAGGACCCGCAGGGGCGAGAGGGCCGCCGCGTCCGCCCGAGGCGCGCGGCCCTCGAGTCCGTCGGCGACGATGCCGCCGACCATCGGCCCCAGCAGCCAGCCGTTGCGGCGTGGAGCGAGAGCGAGAAACAGGCCCGGCGCGCCTGAAGCGCCCGCCAGGGGCAGACCGTCCGGCCAGGCGCCGCGAATGCCGACGCGCGGCTCGCCCGCCCGCCCTTCGGCGCCGGTCAGGGCCAGGCCGTTGGCGATCTGCTTCGCCGTGATGTCCGGATCGGCCACAGGCTCCCGCTCGCCAGACTGCATGGTGGCGCCGCACAGGACGCCGTCCGCCGTCGGGGTCGCATAGCCGCCCGGTCCCCGGATCACCCGGCCCGGCGCGACGCAGGTCACGGGCGTCAGCTGCCCCCGGATCGGCTCAATGGCGTTGACGATCTCGCTGACCGCCTCAGGCAGCCCCTCCAGCGCCGTCGCTGCGCCGGTGGCCAGCACCACCGCCGGGGCGGACCAGACCTGCCTGTCATCCGCGGTGACGGTCCAGGCGTTACTCTCATACGACAGGCACGCGACCGTCGCCTCGATCCGGGTCACACCTTGGCGTTCCGACAACAGGGCCAGCGAAGCCTGAGCCTCGACCCGCCAGTCGTCCGGGGTGAACACCCCCTTCCCCATCCGCTCGGCGGCGAAGCCGAGCCGATGCAGGCTGGCCGCGGCGGCGTCAGGGTCATCGCCCCGCCACTCGGCGCCGTCCAGATGCAGGGTCAGGCCGTGGCGGCTCGCAAAGGCGGGCCACAGGTCGCGCCCGCGCTTCAGCAGGGCCGCATGGTCCGGCGACAGGCCGTCGATCAGGCTCTCCATCGCCGGGGCGATCATCCCGGCGGCGGCGGACGAGGCGTTGTCGCCGCCCGGATCGAGAACGGTCACCTCATGACCGCGCGCGGCCAGTTCGGCGGCGCTGGACAGACCCAGCACCCCCGCGCCGATGACGATCACATCCGGGGAAGAAGACACGGCGGGTCACATCGACCCGCAGCGCTTCTTTTGCAAGTGGACGCTATGTCCGCGTCGTCACTCAGCCGCGATAGCGGCGGCGCGGCCCGCCTCGATGCGGGCGGTCAGGGCGGCGTGCTGGTCCCACAGGGCCTTGGGCAAGCGGTCGCCGAAGGTGGCGTAGAACTCGGGGATCAGCGCCGCTTCCTCGGCCCAGACCTCGGCGTCCACGCCCAGCAGGGTCGACAGGTCGGCGTCCGACAGGCTCAGGCCCGACAGGTCCAGCGCCTCGACCGACGGGACGCGGCCGACGGGGGTGTCCACGGCCTCGGCCTTGCCGTCCAGACGCTGCGAAATCCACTTCAGCACGCGGGCGTTGTCGCCGAAGCCCGGCCAGATGAACTTGCCGTCGTCGTTCTTGCGGAACCAGTTGACGAAGTAGAGGCGCGGCAGCTTCGACGCGTCGGTCCTGCCGCCCATCGAGAGCCAGTGGGCGAAATAGTCGCCCATGTTGTAGCCGCAGAAGGGCAGCATCGCGAACGGGTCGCGGCGCAGCTCGCCGACCTTGTTCTCGGCGGCGGCGGTACCTTCCGAGGCGACGGTCGAGCCCATGAAGACGCCGTGCTCCCAGTCGAAGGCTTCCGTCACCAGCGGCACGGCGCTGGCCCGGCGACCGCCAAACAGGATGGCGTCGATCGGCACGCCCTTCGGATCTTCCCACTCGGGCGCGATGGTCGGGCACTGGTGGGCCGGGGCGGCGAAGCGGGCGTTCGGGTGGGCGGCGGGCTCGCCCGAGGCCGGATCGTGGGCCACCCCCTTCCAGTTGGTCAGGCCTTCCGGCGCTTCCTTGGACAGCCCTTCCCACCAGACGTCGCCGTCGTCAGTCAGGCCGGTGTTGGTGAAGACGGTGTTCCGGGCCAGCGTCGCCAGCGCGTTCTGGTTGGTGTTGCGGCTGGTGCCCGGCGCGACGCCGAAGAAACCCGCTTCCGGGTTCACGGCATAGAGGCGGCCGTCGTCGCCGAAGCGCATCCAGGCGATGTCGTCGCCGACCGTCTCGGCGGTCCAGCCGGGAATGGCGGGCTGGAGCATGGCCAGGTTGGTCTTGCCGCAGGCCGACGGGAAGGCGGCGGCGACATACTTGGCCTGCCCTTCCGGATTGGTCAGCTTGAGGATCAGCATGTGCTCGGCCAGCCAACCCTCATCGCGGGCCATGACCGAGGCGATGCGCAGGGCGTAGCACTTCTTGCCCAGCAGGGCGTTGCCGCCGTAGCCCGAGCCGTAGGACCAGATCTCGCGGGTCTCGGGGAAGTGGACGATGTACTTGTTCTCGTCGTTGCACGGCCACGGCACGTCCTCGACGCCGTCGTCGAGCGGCATGCCGACCGAGTGCAGGC
>JAVHYH010000268.1 GCA_031119155.1 Brevundimonas sp. | reverse complement strand
GTGGCGCTGGCGGCGGCCCTGTTCGCCGAGCCGGACATGCTGCTGCTCGACGAACCGACCAACTACCTCGATCTGGAAGGCGCCCTCTGGCTTGAGGCCCGCCTGAAGAAATATCCGGCGACGGCCCTGATCATCTCCCACGACCGCGAGATGCTGAACGAGGTCTGCACCCACATCCTGCACCTGTCGAACCGCAAGCTGGACCTCTACACCGGCAACTACGACACCTTCGAAAAGACCCGGGCCGAGAAGCTGCGCCTGATGGCCGCCACCCAGTCCAAGCAGGAGGCCGAGCGCGCCCACCTCCAGAAATTCATCGACCGCTTCAAGGCCAAGGCCTCCAAGGCCACCCAGGCCCAGTCGCGCGTCAAGAAGCTGGAGAAGATGGAGCGGATTGAGCTGCCGCCCGAAGAACGCGTCGCCCCCTTCGTCCTGCCCTCGCCCGAACGCCCCCTGCCCCCGCCCCTGATCCGGCTGGAGAAGGCCAATGTCGGCTATGAGCCGGGCAAGCCGATCCTGCGGAACCTCAACCTGCGCATGGATCTGGACGACCGCATCGGCCTGCTGGGCGTCAACGGCGCCGGCAAGTCGACCTTCGCCAAGCTCATCGCCAAGGCCCTGACCGTCGAGACCGGCGAGTTCCACCGCGACGGCAAGATGCGCGTGGGCTGGTTCCACCAGCACCAGATCGAGGCCATGGACCCGACCGACACCCCGCTGGAGATCATCCGCCGGGCCATGCCGGAAGCCTCGGAGTCCAGCCGTCGGTCCAAGCTCGCCCAGTTCGGCCTGCCGTTCCAGAAGCAGGAGACCACGGTCGCCAGCCTGTCCGGCGGCGAGCGCGCCCGTCTGCTGCTCAATCTGGTGGCGATGGACTCGCCCCACATCCTGATCCTCGACGAACCGACCAACCACCTCGACATCGACAGCCGCCGGGCCCTGCTCGACGCCCTGAACGAGTACACCGGCGCCGTCATCCTCATCACCCACGACCGCTCGCTGATGGAACTGGTCGCCGACCGCCTGTGGCTGGCCGCCGACGGCACGGTGACCCCCTTCGAGGGCGACATGGACGACTATGCGAAATTCGTCCTGGACCGCGCCAAACAGGCCGGGATGAAGCCGTCGCAGGTCAAGCATGAGCCGGCGGCCGAGGCGGCTCCGGCCGCTTCCGCGCCCGCGCCCAAGGCCCAGCAGAAGAAAGGTGGGCCTTCGCCTTCGACGCTTCGCCATGCGGTGAAGAAGGCGGAGGAGCGCATGACCCAGCTCGCCGCCGACCTGTCGCGCCTCGACGACGACCTGGCCAACGCCGCCGCCACCGATCCGAAGAAGCTGGAGGGCCTCAGCCGCTCGCGCGCCAAAACCCAGGCCGACCTCGACGCCGCCGAAGCCGCGTGGATGGCGGCTGAGGAAGCCCTGGCCGAGGCCGTCGGATGAAGCCCGTCGAGCCGATCAAATTCTCGAAGGAAGAGATGCGCGACATGGTCCGCCGCGTGCAGGACTATTTCGACGCCGAGCTCGATCAGGAACTCGACGCCCTGCCCGCCGAAATGCTGATCGAATTCTTCGGCCGTGAAGTCGGCAGCTATTTCTACAACCGCGGCCTCCGCGACGCCCAGACCGTCTTCACCGCCAAGGCCGAGGACGTCGCCGACCTCATCTACGGCCTCGAGCAGAAGACCGGCGGACGGTAACCTTCGGATAACGCGAATCCCGGAACACTCCACACAACCTCAAGGAGCTTTCCATGATCCGCGCCGCCCTGACCGCCGCCGCCCTGCTGGTCGCCACGCCCGCCTTCGCCCATGAGCCGTCCGTCGACGGCTACAGGCTGCAGATGTCTGTCGTCCGCAATGGTGTGATGGTGATCTCCACCCGCACGCAGATCGCCGAAGGCGCTCCGGCCAGCGCGACCGCCGTCATCGACGACGTGACCTACGACTTCGAGGCCAACCTGATCGCCGTCCAGGGCGACGGCGGCGACGCCCAGATGATGGTCGAGGCCCATCTGGCGCGGAACGACGAGCAGATCGCCGCCCCGCGCCTGACCTTCCTGCGCAATCAGAGCGCAGGCATCGGCATCGGCGACGAGGCGGGCGACGTGCTGCGCATGCAGATCACCCCGATCGCGTCCGGCGAAACCCGGACGCAACCGGAGCTCTGAGCCGGCCTTACGACTGACCCTGCTGCATGTAGGTTTCCTCGTACGGCTGGACCACGACCCAGCCCTCGCCCTCGAACTTCATCTGGATGCTCTCGCCCGAGCCGCGTCCGACGAAGGTCTTGAACGAGATGTCCGTCGCGATCTCCGGCTGCAGCCCGCCCGACCAGGCCACCGTCGCATTCGGATCGGTGAAGATCGGGCCGGTCTCGCGGCTGACCTTGAGGATCAGCGGGTCATAGTGGCTGGTGATCGCCACGATGCCGCTGCCACTAAGCTTCACATTGAACAGGCCGCCGGACATCATCCCGGCCACCCGCTTCATCATGGTGATCTGGTTGCTGACGCCGGTCTCCAGCGCCAGCACGTCATTGCCGTTGGCGAAGATGGTCTCGTTGTCGAGGCGCAGCAGGGTGATCTTCTTGCCGGTGTCGGCGAGGTAGACCCGACCCTGCCCCTCCACCTTCATCAGCACCATGCCCTCGCCGCTGACGGCCTTCTTCAGCAGGTTGCCGATGCCCTGCTCCATCAGGCCCTGACGGGTAAATTTCACCGACCCGGTGCGCGCCACCATCGCGCCCGCCTTGGCCCAGATCGAGCCATTCAGCTTCACCTCCAGCAGATACTGGCTCTCCAGCTCGAAGGCTTCGGAGGTAACATCCTTCTCCTTGTAGGCGGCGACGAACTCGGCGACGGTCTTCACGGGCATGGGGGAACCTCAGAAACGGGGGTTTTCAGAAGACCCGCAGGTTGAGCGAACGTCGTCGCTTCGCGCAAGCCACAATCGATTGCAAACGCCTCGCAATCTTATACGGTCCCGCGCGAACACCGGGGACCCGATCATGACCAGGACGAAACTGACCGCCGCCTTCCTCGCCGGGGTGATGCTGGCCCTCAACGGCGGCGCCGCCCTGGCCCACCAGCCCTATCTTCGCCCCAACGTCTTCGACGCCACCGGCCGCGATCACGTCACCGTCGAGGCCTCCTTCACCGAGGACGTCTTCGCCGCCGAGGTGGTCATGCGGTCCGATTTCTTCCACGTCGTCGGTCCCAATGGCGACACGCCGATCAGCGCCGTCACCTACCTCCGCGACCTGGCGGTGTTCGAGGCGGCGACGCCGGTGGACGGCACCTGGCGCATTTCCTCCGGCCCGCGTCAGGGCCGCACCGCGCAGATGTATCAGAACGCCGCCGGCGACTGGAAAATGGTCGGCGAGGAAGACGGCACGCCCCCGCCCGGCGCTGCCCTCGTCGACGTCCAGAGCGTCACCGTCGCCGACGTCTATGTCACCCGCGGCGCCGCCTCGACCGAGGCGCTCCAGCCCACCGGTCAGGGCCTCGAGCTCAAGCCGATCACCCATCCCAACCAGATCATCGCGGGTGAGGACGCTGTCTTCGAACTGCTCCTGAACGGCCAGCCCCTGGCCAATGCGCCCGTCACCGTCTTCCGCGAGGCGGGCCGCTGGGACGGCCGCAAGGTCGAGGCCGACCTCTCCACCGGCCCCGACGGTCGCTTCACGATCCGCGCGAGCGACCCCGGCGCCTACATGACCCTGATCCGCCACCGGATGCAGGCCCCCGCCGGGTCGGCGGTTCCGTATGTGAGCTACAGCCACACGCTGACATTCGTGGCGGAGGCGGGGTAACACCGGCTCACCTCCCCATCGCCCCTTAAAGGCGATGGGGAGGACAGATCGGCGTCTTCGCCGATCAGGAGGGGGCGGCGCAG
>JAVHYH010000267.1 GCA_031119155.1 Brevundimonas sp. | reverse complement strand
CGGCCATCGCCGCCGCCGTGGCCTTCTCGGCCTTCCTGGCGCTCAGCCTGTCGCCGATGCTGGCGTCCAAGATCCTGAAACCGGCTCAGACCGGCGGCTGGGTCGCGCGCCGCGTCGACTGGGCCATGGACCGGCTGAAGACGTCATACGGCAACTCCCTGTCCGCCCTGCTGGGCGTGCGGGTCGCCCTGTTCGGCGTGATCGGCGTCATCCTGCTGGTCGCCATCGGGGCCACGGTCATGTTCGTGACCCTGCCGGACGAACTGGTGCCGCCCGAGGACCGCGGTCGCGTCACCGTGCGCGTGCAGGGCCCCGAGGGCGCGGGCTTCGACTACACCCGCCGCATCATGCTGGGCATGGAGCCGATCCTGGCCGAGTACAAGGAGGGCGGCGAGGTCGAGAGCTATCTGGTCTCCGCCCCCGGCTTCGGCGGCGGCAGCTACAACTCCGGCAACGCCACCCTGACGCTGAAGGACTGGTCCGAGCGCAGCCGCTCGGCCGACGAGATCGCCCAGGACCTGAACCGCAAACTGCGCGGCCAGACGGACGCCCAGGTCAACGCCTCGACCCCCGGCGCCTTCCAGCGCGGCGGCGGCAGCTCGAACTCCATCGAGATGGTCGTCACCGGCTCGGAGTACGAGGAAATCTATAACTGGCTGCAGCCGGTTCTGGCCGCGGCGCTGGAAAACCCGAACCTGTCGCGTCCGCGCCTGAACTATGAGCCCAACTCGCCGCGCCTGCTGGTTGACGTCGATCCGGAAAAGGCCGCCGCGCTGGGGGTTTCCTCGCAGGCCATCGGCCGCACGCTGGAGACCATGTTCGGCTCGCGCACCGCGACCACCTATCTGAAGGGCGGTCAGGAGTATGACGTCATCCTGCAGACGGATCGCGAGAACCGTCGCTCGGTGGGCGATCTCGAGGCCCTGTATGTGAACACCGGCTCGGGCCAGCTCGTGCCCCTGTCGTCGGTGGTCACCACCCAGACCTCGGGCGACACTCCGGACCGTCGCCGTTTGGACCGCCAGCGGTCGATCAGCCTCGCGGCGGACCTGGCCCCCGGCTACACCATCACCGATGCGGTCCAGTTCCTGAACGGCGTCGTCGCCGAACAGCCGCAGGGCGTGGGCACGATCCAGTGGGGCGGCGCGGCGCGGGATCAGCAGGAAGCCGGCGGCGCCGTGGTCTGGGCCTTCGCCCTGGCCCTGCTGCTGGTCTTCCTGGTGCTGGCGGCCCAGTTCGAGAGCTGGATCACCCCGGCGGTCATCATGCTGACGGTGCCTCTGGCCGCCGCCGGCGGTCTGTTCGGTCTGGTGATGGCGGGCTCCAGCCTGAACATCTACTCGCAGATCGGCCTGATCATCCTGATCGGGGTCGCGGCCAAGAACGGCATCCTGATCGTGGAGTTCGCCAACCAGCTGCGCGATCAGGGCCGCTCGATCAGGGACGCCATCATCGAGTCCTCGACCCTGCGTCTGCGCCCGATCATCATGACCTCCATCGCCACGGCCTTCGG
The DNA here is from genome assembly GCA_031119155.1 of Brevundimonas sp. Taxonomy (GTDB): domain Bacteria; phylum Pseudomonadota; class Alphaproteobacteria; order Caulobacterales; family Caulobacteraceae; genus Brevundimonas. Next base: position 2,407 of record JAVHYH010000267.1, on the reverse strand, counting down.
CGCCCTGCCGCTGATGCTGTGGCAGGGGGCGGGCGCCGGCAGCCGTCAGACCATCGGCGTGGTGATCTTCTCGGGCGCCATGTTCGCGACCATCCTGACCCTGTTCGTGGTGCCCGTGATCTACGGCGTGCTGGCGCGCTTCACCAAGTCGCCGGAATACACCGCCCGCAAGATCGAGGAATGGGAAGCCCAGGAAGCCACCGCCAACGACAAGCTGGCGGCGGCTGAGTAGTTACTGTGTCGGCGAGGCGGGGGCGGTAGCCTCCGTCTCGGCCGGCGGCACATACCCCGTCTCCACCTTCAGCCAGGCGATGACGTCGCGGCGGTCCACCGGATTATCCAGCCCCGCGAAGCTCATCTTCGTGCCCTTCAGGAAGGTGTGCGGGTTCTCCAGCCAGTGATCCAGCTTCCCGGCGTCCCAGACGAAGCCCGCCGACTTCACCGCGCTGGAATAGTTGTAGCCCTCGACCCCGCCCGCCTGACGGCCGAAGACGCCGTACAGATTGGGACCGGTCAGGTTGGCGCCGCCCTCGGCGACGGTGTGGCAGGAGCGGCAGCGGGCGAAGACGCGGCGGCCGCTCTCCAGATCGCCGCTGTTGTAGGGGGCGGGCAGGGCGGCCAGCAGCACGGCCTTCTGCTCGGGCGTTAGCGCCGGTTTCGCCGGGACGGGCGCGCTCGGAGCGCCGCCGTCGCCACAGGCGGACAGGCCCAGCACGGCGCTGGCGGCGAGAGCATAAAGGGGGACGTGGCGGCGCATCGGCGGGCTCCGGATTTGCGCGCCAGTGATAGACCAATGGCGTGTCGGAACAACCGCCTGCGACGCTTGGACGGGGTGGACGCTGACGCTTCGCACCTGATAATCACTGTCAGCAAATAGAGCGCCCTTCGCGCCGACGACCGAATGAGTTCCATGTCCGACACCCTCAAACTGAGCGACGCCCGCAAGGGCGACCGCGGCGTCATCCTCAAGGTCGGCGAGCACTGCCATCACCAGAACGACGCGGTCGAGCTGGAGCGTCGCCTGATCGAGCTGGGCTTCGTCGAGGGCGCGCGGGTGGAACTGCTGCACGAGGGCCTGTTCGGGCGTGATCCCATCGCCATCAGGGTGGACGACATGCGCGTGGCCCTGCGCCGCCACGAGGCCGCCAGCCTGATCATCCAGCTGGACGCCGCCTGATGGACGTCGCGCTCAAGACCGCCCGCATCGCCCTGGTCGGCAATCCGAACAGTGGCAAGACCGCCCTGTTCAACGCCCTGACCGGCTCGCACCAGAAGGTCGCCAACTACGCCGGCGTCACCGTCGAGCGGAAGGAGGGCTTCATCCGCTCGGCCTCGGGCCGTTCGATCTCGGTGCTCGACCTGCCCGGCACCTATTCCCTGCGCGCCCGCAGCCCCGACGAGGAAGTCACTCGCGACGCCGTGCTGGGCCGGCTGGCGGGAGAGACGCCGCCGGACGTCATCGTGGCCGTGGCCGACGCCACCAACCTGCGCCTCGTCCTGCGCCTGATCCTCGAGCTGAAGGCTATCGGCCGTCCGATGGTGCTGGCGCTCAACATGTTCGACATCGCCCAGCGTCAGGGCCTGCGGATCGATCTTGAGGGGCTGCGCGCCGAACTGGGCGTGCCGATCATCACCACGGTGGCCACCCGCCGTCGCGGCATCGACGATCTGGTCGCCGAGGTCGAGAACACCCTGGCCGCCAACGCCAGCTTCGGCGACAGCGACTGGGCCGCCCCCGACGCCGAGGCCCTGCGCGGCAAGGCCCGCGAGGCCGAGCGCATCATGAAGGCCTATGTCCTGCCGCCCGAGCGGCCGGACACCCTGACCGGCAAGATCGACAGCGTGCTGCTGCACCCGGTCGCCGGCCTGATCATCCTGCTGGGCATCCTGTTCGTGATGTTCCAGTCGGTCTTCGCCTGGGCCGCCCCGGCGATGGACGGCATCGAGGCCGGGATCGGACTGCTGGGGCAGGGCGTCGCCGCGATCATTCCCGACGAGGGGCTGTGGGGCCTGTTCCAGAGCCTGCTGGTCGACGGCCTGATCGGCGGCGTGGCCAGCGTGCTGGTCTTCCTGCCGCAGATCCTGATCATCTTCGCCTTCATCATCGCGCTGGAGGACTTCGGCTACATGTCCCGCGCGGCCTTCCTGATGGACAGGATCATGGGCGGGGCGGGGCTGCACGGGCGCGCCTTCATCCCGCTGCTGTCCAGCTTCGCCTGCGCCATTCCGGGCATCATGGCCACGCGGGTGATCGACAACCGCCGCGACCGCCTGACCACCATCCTCGTCGCGCCGCTGATGACCTGTTCGGCGCGCATCCCGGTCTATGTGCTGATCATCGCCGCCTTCATCCCGAACGAGACCGTCTGGGGCTTCGTGAACCTGCAAGGTCTGGTCATGTTCGGCC
>JAVHYH010000027.1:14888-19580 GCA_031119155.1 Brevundimonas sp. | reverse complement strand
CCGCCCCCTCCTGATCGACGCTGACGCGCCGATCTGTCCTCCCCATCGCCTTGAAGGGGCGATGGGGAGGTGAATGGTCATCGCCCCCCACACGTCCAATACTGACGCACCGGCATGCAATCCTGCCCTGATGGACCGCGACCGCTTCTCCGTCGACACCGCTGGTCTCCGGGCGATGCACAGCTACGCTCTGACGCAGCGGTCCCTCGCCCGCCGTCAGCGCGATGCCCGCCGCGTGCGCCTGTGCCACAGCCTGATCCGGAAATGCCTGCGCGCCCTGCGCTACGCCGCCCGCATGGAGGCGGGATGCGTGCCGGCCGACGCGACCGGTCCGACCGGTCCGACCACTGTTTTTTCTGAAACGCCGGAAAACGTTTTTCAGACGCCCGCGCCGCTCGTTCAGCCGGTCTCCAACCGCCGCCGCACCTTCCGCGAACGCCTCCGACGACGATGAAGAGGGTCCGGAACCGGAAAATCGCGCACGGCTCACCTCCCCATCGCCCCTTCAAGGCGATGGGGAGGACGGATCGCGCCCCGTTGACGCTCCCGGCGACCACGCCCAAGGTCCGGCGTCCTGATCGGGAGCCCAAGATGAATCGCCGCGACCTTATCGCCACCTCGGCCGCCGCCCTGGCCGCGTCCGCCCTCCCCGTCATGGCCAAGACCAAGACCCCTTCCGGAGCCTCGATGTCCAACGCGCCTGTCCCGCCCGTCGCCAAGAAGATCCCCGTCACCATCGAACAGCTCGGCCGCACCCGGACCGACGACTATCAGTGGATGAAGGACGACAACTGGCAGCAGGTCCTGCGCGATCCGTCGATCATCAAGGCCGACGTGAAGGAGCATCTGAACGCCGAGAACGCCTATCGCGAGGCGATGATGGCCTCCACCGAGCCGCTCCAGCTGGAGCTGTTCGAGGAGATGAAGGGCCGCATCAAGGAGGACGACAGTTCGGTCCCGCTGCCGGACGGTCCGTGGGAATACTACGGCCGCTTCGAAGCCGGTCAGCAGCATCCGCTCTATTGCCGCCGTCCGCGTGGCCAGACGACCGGCGAACAGATCCTGCTGGACGCCAACGCCCTGGCGGAAGGGAAGGCCTACTCCTCGGTCGGCGAAACCGAGCACAGCCGTGATCACACGCTGTTCGCCTACAGCGAGGATGCGCAGGGCTCGGAGGTCTATCGCATCTTCATCAAGGAGATCGCCACCGGCGCCTTCATGGGTGATCCCATTGAAAGCGCCATGGGCGGGGCCACCTTCTCGGCGGACGGCCAGTGGGTGTTCTGGATCAACCGCGACGACAACGGCCGCTCGGACAAGGTGCTCAAGCGCCCGACCCGCGGCGGCGAGATCACCACCGTCTACGAAGAGCCGGACGACGGCATGTACATGGGGCTGGACCTCAGCTCGGACGACAAATTCATCCTCATCACCTCGGGCAACGGCGAGCAGACCGAGTACCGCTTCGTCCCCGCAGACCAGCCCGAGGCGACACCGGTCGTCATCGAGCCGCGCCGCGAGGCCGTGCGCTATGACGCCGATCACTGGGGCGACCGCTGGGTCATCCGCACCGATGCGGACGGCGCCGTGGATTTCAAGATCGTCACCGCCCCGACCGATGCGCCTGGCCGCGCCAACTGGACCGATCTGGTGCCCTTCACCGAGGGCCGCCTGATCGAGTCGATCGTCCCCTATTCCGGCCATCTGGCGCGGGTCGAGCGCTACGACGCCAATACCCGCATCGTGATCCGGACCCGCGCGGGTGAGGAACACGCCATCGCCGTGGACGACCCGGCCTATGTGCTCAGCCTGCAGGGCACCTATGAGTACGACAGCCCGATGACCCGGTACGGCTACAACTCGCCGTCCACCCCGACCCAGACCTTCGACTACAATATGGAGACGCGCGAGCGGACCCTGCGCAAGACGCAGGAGGTGCCGTCGGGCCACAACATCGACGACTATGTGGTCGAGCGGCTGAACGCCCCGGCCAGCGACGGCGCGCTGGTGCCCGTCACCATCCTGCGTCGCAAGTCGACGCCGGTGGACGGCTCGGCGCCGGTGCTGCTGTACGGCTACGGCTCCTACGGCATCCCGATGGGCGCCGGCTTCAACACCAACCGTCTGTCGCTGGTCGATCGCGGCTTCATCCACGCCACCGCCCATATTCGCGGCGGTTCGGACAAGGGCTGGGGCTGGTTCCTGGCCGCGCGCCGGATGACGAAGATCAACACCTTCACCGACTTCATCGCCGCCGCCGAACATCTGATCGAGAAGAACTACGCCCGCGCCGGCAACATCGTCACCCACGGCGGCTCCGCCGGCGGCCTGCTGATGGGCGCGATCAACAACATGCGCCCTGACCTCTGGGCCGGGGTCATCGGCGACGTGCCCTTCGTGGACGTCATCAACACCATGTCGGACACCAGCCTGCCGCTGACCCCCGGCGAGTGGCCCGAGTGGGGCGACCCGATCACCGATCCGGCGGCCTACGACTACATGATGAGCTACAGCCCCTACGATCAGGTCGAGGCCAAGGCCTATCCGGCGGTGCTGGCCACCGGCGGTCTGTCGGACCCGCGCGTCACCTACTGGGAGCCGGAGAAGTGGGTCGCCAAGCTGCGTCCCGCGACCACCTCGGGCAAGCCGGTGCTGCTGAAGATCAACATGACCGCCGGCCACTTCAGCTCGTCGGGCCGGTTCGACTATCTGAAGGACATCGCTGTGGTCTACGCCTTCGCCATCTGGTCGATCCAGAAGGGGTGGGAGCAGGCCTGACGGGGCTCTAGGGGTTCAGCGTCCAGGTCCAGCTGCCGGGCTCGGTGGAGTTGAACGGCGTGAAGCCGCGCAGCTCCTGCCCCGACTGGCACTCGGTCCCGGAGGTGTAGAAGGTGTAGGGGCCGGGATACTGGACGCAGAGGTCATGACCGCCGGCCCACCGCCGTCCCGATCCGTCGGTGGCGTCGGCGTAGAAATAGAAGTTGGCGTTGTCGGTGGTGACCAGCTCCTCGCAGGCGCCGTCGGCGACATCGTACCAGCCGCGATTGATGAACCGGCTTTCGCCCGGCTGGATGTAGGAGACCGCCACCGTCGCGCTGCGGCCGCTGCTGTTGCAGACGCGCAGATTGATGATGGGGCGGCCGGACGCCCCGTTCAGGTTCTTGTCCGACCGGACCTGGGCCTCGGCCGGCAGCCCCGTCAGGGCCACCGCCAAGCCGGCGATAAGGTGGATCGATTTCATGGGCTGCCTCCCCGGAGCGTCTGTAATTACACGCTATTGCAAAGAACCGCGTTCTGTCACTGATCGATTCTGACGACTGAAGCCCATGCCGCCCCTGCTCCGAGACACCACCGCCGCCGACCTGCCCGCCATCACCGCCATCTATGCGGACGAGGTTCTGCACGGCACGGCGACCTTCGAGCTCGACCCGCCTGACGCCGCCGAGATGGGGGCGCGGCTGGGCAGCGTTCGCACGCTGGACCTGCCCTGGCTGACCGCCGAGGTGGACGGGGTCGTCGTAGGCTATGCCTACCTCGCTCCCTTCCGCCTGCGCCCGGCCTATCGCTACTGCGTGGAACTGTCGGTCTATCTGGCGCCCGAGGCTCGCGGTCGGGGCATCGGCCGGGCGTTGATGGAGGCCCTGATCCAGCGCGCCCGCGCCATGGGCCTGCGCCACCTGATCGGCGTCATCGGCGACAGCGCCAACGACGGCTCCATCGCCCTGCACAAGGCGACCGGCTTCCGCGAGGCGGGTGTCTGGCGCGAGACGGGCTGGAAGTTCGACCGCTGGATCGACGTGGTCCTGATGCAGCTGGACCTGACCCCGGACGGCCGCCCGCCCGAAAGCGACGGCCTGCGGCTCTGACGCCGTTGCGACAAGCGACCGAAACGCATAGGTCTGCGCTCATGGCCCTCCTGCGGACCCTGCTGATGCTGTGCGGCTCCCTGGCGGTGCTGACGCTCGGCGCCCTGCCCGCCTCGGCGGCCGGGCCCGCGGCGCCGCCCTGCCACGAGACCTCCGGCGCGATGCACCACGGCGACACGCCCGCCCAGACGCCGACCAAGGCGATCAAGGTCATGGCCTGCTGCGTCATGTGCGTGACCGCGCCCCTGCCCGCGCCGGTCGAGGCCGCTGTCGTCGCCGCGCGTACCGACCTGAGCCCCCTGCCGGTCACCCGCCTGAATGGCCACGCCCCCGCCCCCGAGCACGGCCCTCCGCGCGCCTGATCCCGCAAGACCTTGCACGCGCCGGCTCTCCGGCGCTCGATCAGACACGCACTCAAGGAGCCTCTCATGGCCCGCATCCTCGCGCCCCTCGCCGGCGCATCCCTGCTCGTGCTCGCCCTCCCGGCGGCGGCCCAGCAGCACGACCACCACCCCGCCCCTCAGCCTCAGCAGCAGCCCGCGACCGATCTTCACGCCGGTCACGACATGTCCGGCATGGACCACGCCGACCACGCCCCCGGCCACGTCATGACCGGCACGCTCGGTCCCTGGCCCATGACCCGCGAAGCCTCCGGCACCGCCTGGCAACCGGACGCCTCAAACCACGGCGGCGTCCAGGCCCAGCGCGGCGACTGGACCTTCATGGGCCATGCTCAGCTGAACCTGACCCATGACTGGCAGAACGGCCCGCGCGGCGACAGCAAGACCTTCGTGGACTGCGCCCCCCGGGGCGAGCCGGAGGCCAT
>JAVHYH010000027.1:0-14878 GCA_031119155.1 Brevundimonas sp. | reverse complement strand
GCATGATCATGGGTTCGGCCCGGCGCGACTTCGCTGACGGCTCGACCCTGAACCTGCGCGCCATGGTCAGCCCGGACCCCTTCATGGGCAAGGCAGGCTTCCCCCTGCTGCTGGCGGCGGGCGAGACCGCTGACGGCGTGACCCCTCTGGTCGATCGCCAGCACCCGCATGAGCTGGTGATGGAGCTGTCGGCCAGCTACGCCCGCCCGCTGACCGACAAGGACACGGTCTTCGCCTACATCGGCTATCCCGGCGAGCCCGCCTTCGGCCCGCCGGCCTTCATGCACCGGATGAGCGCGATGGACAGCCCCGAGGCGCCGATCACCCACCACTGGCTGGACTCGACCCACATCGTCTTCGGCGTCGCCACCCTCGGCTGGGCCCACGACGGGATGAAGCTGGAAGCCTCGTCCTTCACCGGCCGCGAACCGGACCAGAACCGCTACGACTTCGATCCGCCCGAGTTCGACAGCTGGGCGGTGCGCGCCACCTGGAACCCGACGGAGAACTGGTCCCTGCAGGCCTCATACGCCGACGTGACCGGGCCGGAGCAGCTCGAGCCCGACGAGAACGACCGCAAGCTCTCGGCCAGCGCCATCCATACCCGCCGCATCGGCGCCGACGGCTGGTGGTCGACCACCCTCGCCTGGGGCCGCAAGACCGATGACCATGACGAGTCGAAGGACGGCTGGATGCTGGAGAGCGCCCTCAGCCCCGACGACCGCTGGACGGTCTTCGCCCGCGCCGAGCGGATCGAGACGGACGAACTGGTCCCCGGCATCGGCGGCGGCCACGGCGAGCTCTACACCGTGGCCAAGGCCTCGGTCGGCGCCGTGCATGACTGGCAGGTGGCGCAGAACGTCCGCTTCGGCCTGGGCGCCCTCTACACCGTCAACCAGGTCCCCGGCCCGCTCGAGCCCCTCTACGGCGGCGATCCGGACAGCGGCATGATCTTCATGCGGCTGAAGGTGCAGTAGCGGCAGACACGCCGTCAGAGGGGACGTCGCGTCTTCTCTGACGGCGGCAGGGAAGTGATTGGTGGTTGGTGATTGGTGGTTGGCCGTACCAACCGCCTGTGGTCGCCGCCTGAAGACCGGCGCCTGCGGCATGGAACCACCAATCACCAACCACCAATCACTGGCCGGGCTCAGACCTGACCGGCTTCGCAGCTGCCCGGCTAGTGCGGCGCGATGTCTTCCGGCGGGGTGGTCAGCCAGGGGGCCAGCCGGAAGCGGCGCGGCGGATCGCCGACCGTGCGGTGCAGGATGAACTGGCGGGCGAAACCGACCACGGCGCGGATGGTCTGCTCGTCGAACGGCTTGGACACCGCGCCCAGGGCGCCGGCGAAGCCTTCGGGGATCTGTTCGGGGTTGGCGGTCAGGAAGACCACGGCCGTGCCGTAGTCGCTGACGATCCGCTGGGCGATCTGCGGGCCGGTCATGCCGTCCAGCAGGTTGACGTCGATCAGGGCCAGGTCCGGCCGCTCGCGCTCGGCGATGGCGAAGGCGCCGGCCTTGTCCATGGCGCAGCCCACGACATCGCAACCGGACTCGCCCAGCACGAGCTCCAGTTCCATGGCCAGCAAGGCCTGGTCTTCGACGATCATGACCCGAAGGTCAGGCAGTTCGGACAAGCCACTTCCCCCAACGCTAACCAGACGCATTTACACTGTTGTGTCCGCCAGCGGACAAGCGAACGCGCCGTTGGCTATTTGGTTCAGTGTGGAGTAGGAATTCCCGACATTTTTCAATCGTCGGGGGAACGATGGCCGCGACGGCGGAAGACCGGATTGTCGAGCTGCAGAAGCGTCTGCTGGGCGGATATCAGCTCCTGCAGACGCTCGTGGGGATTCGCCTGCGCAGCGTGAACGATCCCGAGAGCGTGCGGCACCTGACCTGGCTCAGCGATGTCACCGCCGCCATGGAGCTGATCAGCCGCCGGATGACCGGCGACGGGCCGCTGGATTTCGCGGGTTATCTCGATGATGTGGCCGCCTTCTGGAGCCGCGCCTGCGAGGGGCGGCCTGTCCGGATCGATGTCCGGGGTCAGACCACCCTGCTGCCGGACAGCCATCTGCTGCCGATGGCGATCATCACCCACGAACTGATCTCGAACGCCTGCCGTCACGCCTTCCCCGGCGACCGCCGCGGCTCCATCGCCGTCGCCTTCTCGCGCGCGGTGGGCGGCGTCAGTCTGGTGGTGCGGGATTCGGGCATCGGCGCCGACGCCATCGAGCCGGGCGAAGGCCTGTCGCTGGTGCAGGGGCTGGTCGAACACCTCGGCGGCTCCATGACCATCGAGACCGCACCCGAGGCCGGCGTCGGCGTCCGCATCCGTCTGCCGCTGGAAGCCGTGCTGGCGCACTGAGGCGTCGCTTCCGCCGGTCAGTCGTGGATGTGGCTCCACACCTTCGAGATCACCACCGATCCCTCCCCCACGGACGAGGCGACACGCTTGACCGAGCCCGCGCGAACGTCGCCCACGGCGAAAATGCCGGGTTCCGACGTGGCGTAGGGCGAAGCGGCGGAGGCGGCGTCCCCGGTCAGCACGAAGCCCTTGTCATCAAGGGCGACAAGGCCGGACAGCCACGCCGTATTGGGCTCGGCGCCGACCATGACGAACAGGGTGCAGGTCGCCAGTTCGCGCTGGCTGCCATCGACGCGGTTCCTGACCGTCACCGTCGCAAGCTTGCCGTCGCCGCCCAGCGCGATGACCTCGGACTCATACTCGATGGTGATGCGGGGGTCCGCTTCCAGCCGGCTGGACAGGTAGCTGGACATCGACGCCGCCAGGGACCGCCCGCGGACGATCAGGTGCACGCGGTTGGCCGAGCGGCTGAGATACATGGCCGCCTGCCCCGCCGAGTTTCCCCCGCCGATGATGACGGCCGCCGTCTCGCGGCAGTAGCGGGCCTCGTTCTCGGTGGCGGCGTAATAGACGCCATTACCCTCATAGTCGGCCAGCCGATTGATCGGCAGCTGCTTGTACTGGACCCCGGTGGCGACCACGACGGCGCCGGCCGAGATCCGTCGGTCGTTGTCGAAGACGGCGCAGAACCGGCCGTTCTCCATCCGCTCTAGGGACACCACGCGCCGGGGCATCAGGAAGCGGGCGCCGAACTTCATCGCCTGCACCTCGCCGCGCCAGATCAGGTCCGCGCCTGAAATGCCGGTCGGGAAGCCCATATAGTTCTCGATCCGGCTGGACGTGCCCGCCTGTCCGCCGATCGCCGTATCCTCGACGACGAGCGCGCTCAGCCCCTCCGCGCCGGCGTAGACGGCGGCGGCGACGCCCGCGGGACCACCGCCGACGATCAGCACGTCGAAGGGCGTGTCGTCCTCAAGGTCGTAGTTCACGCCCAGCAGGCGGGCGACCTTCTCCGGCGTCGGATCCTGCACCACCTGGCCACGACCGAAGATGACCGCGGGCGTGTTGGCCGAGATGGAACAGCTCTGGGCCACCTCCAGCGCCTCCGGACTTCCGGGCTCATGGGAGGCATAGGGCAGACGATTGCGGCTGGCGAAGTCGGCGATGCGCCGCACATCCCGGTCCAGATCCTCGCCGATCAGGACCAGCGGACTGAACCGGGTCTCCAATTGCTTGCGACGACGCGCCGCCAGCACCGTGATGACGATGTCGGACATCTCCGGGATCTCGGACATCAGCCGCAGCATGTCGGTACGCGCTACTTCCAGCACACGCGTGGCCGGGACCGCCCGCATCGGCATCGACCAGGTGCCGCCGTTGAGGAAGGAAATCTCGCCCATGAACTGGCCCGGCCCGAGGGTCGCCGTCGTCGCGCGCGCATCGGAGAAGGGGTTCACCACCTCGATCTCGCCGTCGAGCAGATAGACGAAGCGATCCACCAGGTCCCCCGGCTGCGCCAGGAAGTCGCCGGCCCCGTACTCAACGATACGACCGACCGCCCGCATGGCCTCGACATGGGCCTGCGTCAGCGGGGTGCGCTGCATCTCCTCCAGGTCGCGGCCAATGGTTTCCATGCGGGCTCCGTTCGTGCGTGCGAAGGCGGGACCATAGCCCAACCGTCCGGCCGCGCCCGTTCCGTTTTGGGCGACACGGCGTTGCGCGCGGCAAAGCTAGTCCGACCGGACAACGATTGGCACCTCGGTTCCACAGTTTCGCGGTGACTGCCCGTGCGAAGGCGCGCACAGTCCCGTCCGGGAGCTCTCCATGCGACACGCCTTCCCCGCCCTGTCCCGCGCCGCCCCCGTGCTGGCCGATGAGACGGTTGTCCTTCCGGTCGTCATGCTCCGGGACTTCACGCGCCGGCGCATCGTCCTGCTGGAACCCCGAACCAGCGGAAGCAACCGACCCGACACACCCCTGTTTTCACCCGCCACCTGCCCCTGAAAGGAACCTCGCATGGCCTATCTGACCCTGAAGGACGAGACCCGCATCTTCTACAAGGACTGGGGCCCGAAGGACGCGCAGCCGGTCGTCTTCCACCACGGCTGGCCGCTCAGTTCGGACGACTGGGACAACCAGATGCTCTTCTTCCTGGACAAGGGCTATCGCGTCATCGCCCACGATCGCCGGGGCCATGGTCGGTCGGACCAGACCGATACCGGCAACGAGATGGACACCTATGCCGCCGACGTGGCGGAACTGGCCGAGGCGCTGGACCTGAAGGACGCCATCCACATCGGCCACTCGACCGGAGGCGGCGAAGTGATCCGCTACGTCGCGCGCAGCAAGCCGGGCCGGGTCGCCAAGGCCGTGCTGATGGGTGCGGTGCCGCCGATTATGCTGGCCACCGACGCCAATCCCGGCGGTCTGCCGATGTCGGTGTTCGACGGCTTCCGGGACGCCTTGCAGAAGAACCGCGCCCAGTTCTTCCTCGATGTGCCGTCTGGCCCCTTCTACGGCTTCAACCGCGACGGCGCCGAGGTCAGCGAAGGCCTGATCCGCAACTGGTGGCGGCAAGGCATGGCCGGCGGAGCCAAGGCTCACTACGACTGCGTCGCAGCCTTCTCGGAGACCGATTTCACGGAAGACCTGAAGGCGGTGTCGCTGCCGGTTCTCGTGCTGCACGGCGAGGATGACCAGGTCGTGCCGATCGACGCCTCCGCCCACCGAGCGATCAAGCTGCTGCCGAACGGGACGCTGAAGACCTATCCGGGGCTGTCCCACGGAATGTTCGCGACCCATCCGGAGGTCATCAACGCCGACCTGCTGGCCTTTATCCAGTCCTGACGCTGCCCCCGCCCCCGCCTCGATGAGGCGGGGGCGTTTTCTGTTTATCCGGGACGCTGCGGTCGGGTCAGCGGCTCCGGCACGGGCTCGACGTGAAGCCGGTCCATGCCAGACATGTCGTCGCCCTGAACCTGCTCGGCGAGACGTTCGGCGTCGCGCCGGCGGATGTCTTCCACGGCGTCCTCGATGTCGATCTCCGCATGGCCCAGCTCGCGCAGGCCTGCTTCGCCCATGCGATAGGCGGACTCGACCGTCTCGCGGATTTCATAGTCGACCCCGGCCCGGATCAGCTCGACGGCATGGCCCCGGTCCCAGGCCCGGACCAGCAGCTTCGCCTGCGGAAAGGCATGGCGGACCATTTCGGCGATCTGTGACGCCGCCTTGCGATCATCGACGCAGACCATGATCGCATCCGCCTGTCCGGCGCCGGAATGGCCCAGGATGTCCAGCCGCGTGCCGTCGCCGAAGAAGACCTTGAAGCCGTAGCGTCCGGCGTCCCGGATCCGGTCCGGATTGCTGTCGATGACCGACAGGCTGACGCCGCGCGACAGCAGCATCTGGGACGCGATCTGGCCAAAGCGGCCGAAGCCGATCATCAGCACCCTGCCCTTCAGGTCGCGCGCCGCCTCGACGCCCTCCATCGAGGCCTCCGCCCGCAACAGCCGGTCCGCGGCGATCATCAGCAAGGGCGTCATGGCCATCGACAGAATGATGACGGTCGAGAACAGCGCATTCTCGCGCGCATCGATGATCCCGCCGGTCGTCGCCGCCGTGTAGAGGACGAAGGCGAACTCGCCGCCCTGCAGGAACATGGAGGTCCGGTGCAGGGCCTGGTGGTTGCCCGCCCCGAACAGCCGCGCCACGCCATAGACCACCACGCCCTTGGCGACGGTGAAGGCCGCCAGGAGCCCCAGCAGCAGTCGCCATTCCGCCGCGACGACGCTGAGGTCCAGCGACATGCCGACGGCGAGGAAGAACAGGCCCATCAGCAGGCCGCGGAACGGTTCGATGTCGCTTTCGATCTGGTGGCGATAGCTGGAGCTGGACAGCATCACCCCGGCCAGGAAGGCGCCCATGGCCATCGACAGCCCCGCGGCGTCCATCAGCAGGGCCGCGCCGAGGACCACCAGCAGGGCGCCCGCCGTGCCGACCTCGCGCGTCCGCGTCTTCGCCAGCAGGCCGAAGAAGGGGTTCAGGCCCCAGCGCGAGACCACCAGCAGCAGCGCCAGCGCGCCGACGGCGATCAGCAGGTCCATCACCCCGCCCTGCCCGCCGGCCAGCGGCGACATGAAGGCCACGATCGCCAGCAGCGGGACGATCATCAGGTCCTCGAACAGCAGGATGGCGACGGACTTCTGGCCTTCGGGAGAGGCGATCTCGCCCCGGTCCTGCAGCACGGACATGATCACGGCGGTGGAGGACAGGACGAAGCCCGCCCCGGCGATGAAGGCCACCGGTCCGGACAGGCCGAACAACAGCATGGCCGCCGCCGAGATCGCGGCGGTGGCGGCGAACACCTGAACCAAACCCAGGCCGAAGATCTGGCCGCGCATGGCCCACAGCTTCTGCGGTCTGAGCTCCAGCCCGATGATGAACAGGAACATCACCACCCCGAGCTCGGAGAAGTGCAGGATCGACTGGGCGTCGGTGAACAGCTTCAGGACCGACGGCCCGACCAGCACCCCGGCGGCGAAATAGCCCAGCACGGACCCGAGCCCCAGCTTGCGGAACAGAGGCACGGCCACGACCGCCGCCCCCATCAGCACGACCGCCGGGCCGATTGTTTCCGCGAGGCTTGCGTCCGCCATTCGTTCGTCTCTCAGTCAGTTCAGGGGATCGGGGTCGGCTTCGCCGCAGGCAGGCCGGATCAGGCGGTCGGCTGTTCCGGCAACGGGCCGACCAGGGTGGTGATGGTCGGCGTGCCCTCAAGCGTGCGCTGCACCGGACATTTGGCCGCGACGTTGAGCAGGCGGGTACGCTGCTCGTCGGTCAGATCGACGCCGCGGATGGCGATGGTCTTCTCGAACACATCGACAGGCGCGCTCGCACCGGCCAGCAGCTTCTTCGAGTAATCCACGGACACGACAATGCTTTCGACCGCCAGGTTCTGCTGGCGCGCGTACCAGCGCATGGTCATGGCCGTGCATTCCGCCAGGGCGCCGGCCAGCATCTCGAACGGCGCGGGCCCCAAGCCGCCGCCGCCGACCTCGACCGCCTCGTCGCCGGTGATCTCGTGCGCCCCGAGGGTCAGGCGAACGGCATAGGCGCTTTCACCGGTCTCGGCGGCGGTCGCGTGGGCGCGGATGGCGGCCATCAGGTCTCGCTCCCGGACAGACGGGTGTTGATCGGGACGCCCGCCTTGATGGCGAGGGTCACCGGCGTGCGCTCGGCCAAGTCCGCCAGCCTGGCGGCCTGCGCGTCGTCGAGCCCCTCCACCATCAGGATCCGCTCGATGCTCTGGACGCCCTCGGGATGGGACCGCAGGAAGCGGAGATCGACATCCAGCGCCGTGAGCGGCCAACCCTTCTTCTCGGCATACATCTTCAGCGTCGCCGAGGTGCAGGCGCCCAGCGCCGCGACCAGCAGGCCGAAGGGCGCGGGCCCCGCGTCCCTGCCGCCCAGCGCCTCGGGTTCGTCCGCCGTGATGACGTGCTTCCCGACCCGGATCGTCACTTCGTAGGGCGTCTCTCCGATATGGGCGTGAGCCTTGCCGAGCAGCAGGTTCGGCTTGCCATGAACCCGGACGACGCCGTGATCAGCGGTGTCGTGATCCCCGCTCATGCCGCCACCGGAGGGGTGATGCGCGCCGTCTCGGGGAAGGGGGTGAACTCCTCGTCGTCCGCGTCGGGCAGCTTCATCCGCCCCGCCTTCCAGTCCTCCGCCGCCGCCCGCAGCCGCTCCGGCGACGAGGAGACGAAATTCCACAGCAGGTAACGCTCGCCGACCGGCTCTCCACCCAGCACCATCACCGTCGAGGGCTCGATCGCCTTGAGGGATGAGGCCTGGGCGTTGAGGACCGCCATCTGGCCGACGCCGAGCGTCTGGCCGCCCAGTTCGACCGAGCCGATCGCCACATAGATGGCCCGCTCGCCGTAGCCGCCCGGGATTTCCGCCGTCGCCCCGGCCTGAACGTCGAGGTGGGCATAGAACAGCGGCGAGTGGGTTTGCGTCTTTGAGGTCAGGCCATAGGCGCTGCCGGCGATCAGATGGCCGCGCACGCCGACCTCGTCCCAGAACGGCATGTCCTCACTCTCGTAGTGTGTGAAGGCCGGCGCGGTCTCCTCGAATTCGTTGGGCAGGGCGACCCAGGCCTGGATGCCGTGCAGCCGATCCCCCACCGCCCGTCCCTTCTCCAGCCGCTCGCTGTGGGTGATGCCGCTGCCGGCGGTCATCCAGTTGACCTCCTGCGGACGCACTGGCAGCGCATAGCCGAGGCTGTCCCGGTGCATCATCTCGCCGGAGAACAGATAGGTGACCGTCGACAGGCCGATGTGCGGATGGGCGCGGGTGTCGGCGCTGCGATCAATGCCGACCGGGATGTCGATCGGCCCGATGTGGTCGAAGAAGATGAAGGGGCCGACCATCAGTTGCTTGGCGGCCGGCAGGACGCGCCCGACCTCGAGGATGCCTCCAAGGCTGCGGCGACGCTGGTCGATGATCGTTTCAATCATGGCTCTTGTCCCTCTTTCGTATCAGGAGGCGGCGCGGACGACCGGGGCGACCTCGGTCCCCAGCAGTTCGATCGAGCGCTTCATGGCGGCGGTTTCCAGCGAGGCCGTGCTCATCTGGAAGGTGATGCGGGACAGGCCGCCGAACACCTCATTGGCGCGCAGAACCTTGGCGGCGACGGCTTCGGGGCTGCCGATCAGGAAGGCGCCGTCCGGGTCGGCCATGGCGTCGAACTGCGCGCGGCTGGGCGGCGCCCAGCCCCGCTCGCGCCCGACCGTGCCATTGAGATGCTTCCAGCCGGGGTAGAAGGCATCCCGGGCCGCCGTGTCGGTCTCGCCGACGAAGCCGATGGCGTGGACGCCGACCTTCAGCGACGCCGGATCATGGCCCGCCATCCGGCCCGCCTCGCGGTAAAGGTTCACCAGGGGCGCGAACCGCTCGAACGTGCCGCCGATGATCGCCACCATCAGCGGCAAGCCCAGCAGGCCCGCCCGGCCGAACGACTCCGGCGTGCCGCCGACGCCCAGCCAGACCGGCAGGCGCGCCTGATGCGGGCGCGGATAGACCCCCTGCCCCGTCAGCGCCGGACGATGACGCCCCTCCCACGACGGGTTGATCGTTTCGCGCAGCGTCAGGAACAGGTCCAGTTTCTCGGCGAACAGATCGTCGTAGGCGCGGGTGTCGAGACCGAACAGCGGGAAGGCCTCGCCGAACGAGCCCCGCCCGACCACCAGCTCCGCCCGCCCCTTCGAGATCAGGTCGAGCGTCGCGAACTCCTGGAAGACCCGGACGGGATCGGCGGCGCTCAGCACCGTCACCGCGCTGGTCAGACGGATGCGCTCCGTGCGCGCCGCCGCCGCGGCCAGGATGATGGCCGGCGCGGAATCGAGGAACTCGGCGCGGTGATGTTCGCCGATGCCGAAAACATCCAGCCCGACCCGGTCCGCGACCTCGATCTCCTCCAGAAGCGCGGCCATGCGCTCGGTCGGCGACGGGATCAGACCGGTCGCGGGGTCAGGCAGTATGGCTGCAAAGCTGTCGACGCCGATGTCCATGAGTCCTCGCTATGAATGGATAGGTCCGGGTTAGCCCGCGCCGGGGGCTGAGGCTCAATGCGCCGCGCCGCCCAGCGCGCCGACGGGGGTGTCGAGCAGTTGCTGTTCCCAGAATCCCGCGATGCCGCTGCCGCCCGCATGGGCCATGGCGATGTCGGACAGCAGGGCGGCGGTGTCGGTGCGGGCCCAGTCGCGCTGCCACTCTCCCATCAGGGCCGTCCAGGTCATCATATTGGCCCCGGCGGCGATCATCCGCTGGATGGCGACCTCATGCGCCTCGACCGACACACCGCCCGAGGCGTCGGTGATGACGGTTACGTCCCATCCGTCGCCGAGGGCGTGGATGACCGGCATGGCGACGCAGATTTCGGTCCAGAGACCGGCGATGATCAGTTGCTTGCGGCCCGTCGCCTTTACGGCGTCGACCACGGTCTGATCTTCCCAGGTGTTGATGAAGGTGCGGTCGATAACCTCCTGATCAGGAAAGACATCGGTGATCTGGGGGAAGATCTTGCCGCCACGCGCCGCGATCACGCTGGTCAGGATGGTCGGCACCTTGAACGCCCTGGCCAGCTTGGCCAGACCGGTGGAGTTGTTCACCACAGCCTGCGGGTCGTGGCTGTTCAGATTGGCCAGCTGGTAGGGCTGGTGGTCGATCAGGACCAGGACGGAGTCTTCCGGACGAAGCAGCGAATCGAGACCGTTGCGGAATTTCATGGCGGGGTTCCTGTCCTTGGGGGAGCGCGACCCGGCGGGGCGGGCGGCACGGAGGCCGGTCAGATTGGCATTCCGTTTTTCAATACGGTATGGCCTCGACCTGCGACGCCGTGTTGCTCACCGGGGAACGCCAGCATGGATATCGAGGAACTTCGGACCTTCGTGGAAGTGGCGGACGCCGGCGGCGTCTCCCCCGCGGCGCGACGGCTGGGCGTCGCCAAATCCATCGTCAGCCGGCGCCTGTTCCGGCTCGAAGCGGAACTCGGCATCCAGCTTCTGGCCCGCTCCACACGCGGCGCGGTCCTGACCGAGGCGGGGGAAGCCTTCCGGGATTTCGCTTTCCGCATCGCCACCGAGGTCGATGTGGCCAAGGAGACCATCCTGCCCGAAGGCGAGTTGCGCGGGCGCCTTCGCGTCTCCGTGCCCCTGACCTTCGGCCCGACACACATCGCGCCCGTGCTGAACGAGATGGCGCGCCTGCATCCGCAGCTCAGCATCCAGGCCTGCTACACGGATCGCTTCGTCGATCTGGTGGCCGAGGGCTACGACTGCGCCATCCGGATCGGCTACCTGCCGGATTCCAATCTGGTCGCGCGCCGGATCGGACCGCTGTCCGGAAAGCTGGTCGCCAGCCCCGCCTACATCCGCCTGCACGGCGCGCCGGAAACGCCCGAGGACATCATTGGTCACGAGGCCCTGCTGCAGGCCAATGAACCCTGGCAGTTCATGGACGGTGACCGGATGGTGACGGTCCGTCCGCAGGGACGGTTCAAGGCAGACAACGGACAGGCGCTGGCTTCCGCCGCCTGCGCAGGCCTCGGACTGGCTCGCCTGCCGGACGACTTCATCGATGAGCATATCGCCGCCGGGCGTCTGGTCGCCCTGCTGCCGGACTATCCGCCGCCCGCCGCCGGCGCCTATGTCCTGCGCGCGCCGGGCCAGCATCCGGTTCGCAAGATCCGCGTCCTGACCGATCTGCTGATCAGATACTGGAACGACCGCGAGGCGCTGGCCGCCCTCGCCCATCACACGCCCTGACGCGGATCAGATGCCCAGAATGCCCCGATAGGTCGGGTGCACGGCCTCGGCGTGTTCCGGATGCTTCTTCAGATAGGCCGAGAAGAACGGACAGACGGGCAGCAGCAGCAGCTCCCGCGCCCTGGCGTCAGCGATCACATACTGGGCCAGCCGGTTGGCGATGCCCTGCCCTTCCAGCGCCTGCGGCACCAGGGTTTCGGTGATCATCAGGTTCGGCGGCGACAGGTTGTAGGTCACGACCGCCACCTGACCGTCGATCGTCAGTTCGTAGCGGTTCTGGTCGGGATTGTTGCGGATCTCGGCTTCAGACATGGCAACTCCGGTTCGAAGGGATCGGATCGGCCGCACCGTGCGCCGCCCTGACCGCAGGAGCCCGCGCCCGCTCCGGTTCAGGCAAACTAGCCTCACGAACCCCGTCTTGTCCCCGCCCCAAGCGTTCCACCAACAGGGACGCGGCGGCGCCCGAAGCGGGCCTCGACGATCGCATCCGGAACAACCTTATCCGCTCCGACCCGGCCGCCTTCGTGCGGTCCCCCATCCACGGACAACAGGTGATCCATGATTGATCTGAACGGAAAACGCGCCCTCGTCACGGGCGGCTCACGCGGGATCGGGGCGGCGATCGCCCTGGCCCTGGCCGAGAACGGCGCCGATGTCGCCTTCACCTACGCCAATGCCGCCAAACGGGCCCAGGGCGTGAAGTCACAGATCGAGGCGAAAGGCCGGAAGGCGGTCGCCATACAGGCCGACAGCGCCGATCCGAAGGCCATCGAGCGCGCGGTCAGCGAGGCCGTCGGCGCCCTCGGCGGGATCGACATCGTCGTCAACAGCGCCGCCGTCGGCCTCAACGGCCTGATCGCGGACATCGACCTCGACGCCTGGCAGGCGATGATGGACGTCAACGTCCGGGCGCCGGTTGTACTGTCCAGGGCCGTCATCCCGCATCTGTCGTCCGGCGGCCGGATCATCTTCATCGGGTCGGCGCTGGGCGACCGGGTCCCCTTCCCGGGCGTGACCGCCTACGCCATGTCCAAGTCCGCGCTGCTGTCGCTGACCCGCGGACTGGCGCGCGAGCTCGGTCCGCAGGGCGTCACCGTCAATCTGGTGCATCCGGGATCGACCGACACCGAAGCCAATCCCGCGAACGGGGACTTCGCCGAGGTTCAGCGCAGCCTGACGGCGCTGGGCCGCTTCGGCGACCCGGCCGAGGTCGCCCATGCGGTCGCCTTCCTCGCCAGCCCGGCGGCGAGCGTGATCACAGGCACGGTTCTCACCGCCGACGGCGGCGCGAACGCCTGATCCGGCTCCTCACCCTCCGGCCCTGTTCTTCACCAGATCGTCGACGACGGAGGGGTCGGCCAGGGTGGAGGTGTCGCCCAGGGATCCGATCTCGTTCTCGGCGATCTTGCGCAGGATGCGGCGCATGATCTTGCCCGAGCGGGTCTTGGGCAGGCCCGGCGCCCACTGGACCACGTCCGGCGCGGCGATGGGGCCGATCTCGCGGCGGACCTGGGCGACCAGGGCCGTCTTCAGCGCGTCCGTCGGTTCGACGCCCTTGTTCAGGGTGACATAGGCGTAGATGCCCTGACCCTTGATGTCGTGGGGGAAGCCGACGACCGCGGCCTCGGCCACGTCGTCGTGCAGCACCAGCGCGCTCTCGACTTCGGCCGTGCCCATCCGGTGGCCCGAGACATTGATCACGTCATCGACCCGGCCGGTGATCCAGTAGTAGCCGTCGGCGTCGCGGCGGCAGCCGTCCCCGGTGAAATACTTGCCCGGATAGGTCGAGAAATAGGTGTCGAAGAAGCGCTGGTGGTCGCCATAGACGGTGCGCATCTGGCCCGGCCAGCTGCCGGTGATGACCAGGTTGCCCTCGGTCGCCCCCTCCAGAACCTGCCCTTCCGCGTCGACGATCTGCAGCTCGACGCCCGGCAGGGGCTTCGTCGCCGAGCCGGGCTTGAGGTCGGTCGCGCCCGGCAGGGGCGACACCAGGATGCCGCCGGTCTCGGTCTGCCACCAGGTGTCGACGATCGGGCAGCGGCCCTCGCCGACCACCTCGTGATACCAGCGCCAGGCCTCCGGATTGATCGGCTCGCCGACGCTGCCCAGCAGGCGCAACGAAGACCGCTTGGTCGCCTTCACCGGCCCGTCGCCCTCGCGCATCAGGGCGCGCAGCGCCGTGGGGGCGGTGTAGAAGATCTCGACCTGATGCTTGTCGATGACCTGCCAGAAGCGGCTGTGGTCCGGATAGTTGGGCACGCCCTCGAACATCAGCGTCGTCGCGCCGTTGGCCAGCGGGCCATAGACGCAATAGCTGTGGCCGGTGACCCAGCCCACGTCGGCGGTGCACCAGAAGACCTCGCCGGGGCGGTAGTCGAACACCAGCTCATGCGTCCAGGCCGCCCAGAACAGATAGCCGCCGGTGGTGTGCAGCACGCCCTTGGGCTTCCCGGTCGAGCCCGAGGTGTAGAGGATGAACAGCGGATCCTCGGCGTTCATCGGCTCGCAGGGGCAGTCGGCGCTGACGGCGGCCTTGGCCTCCTCGTAGCGCACGTCGCGGCCGGCGATGATCGGCACGTCGGCGCCGGTGTGGGCGATGACCAGCACCCGATCCACGGCCACCTTCTCCAGCGCCGCATCGACATTGGCCTTCAGCGGGATGCGCTTGCCGCCGCGCACGCCCTCGTCCGTGGTGATGACCACCTTCGAGCCGCAGTCCTCGATCCGGCCGGCCAGGCTGTCGGGCGAGAAGCCGCCGAACACGACGGAGTGCACCGCCCCGATGCGGGCGCAGGCCAGCATGGCCACCGCCGCCGCCGGGATCATCGGCAGATACAGGGTCACCCGGTCGCCCTTGGCCACGCCCATGTCCTTCAGGACATTGGCCATGCGGCAGACCTCGGCGTGCAGTTCGCGATAGGTCAGCCGGCCCGAGACCGTCGGCTCGTCGCCTTCCCAGATGATGGCGGTCTCGTCGCCGCGCGTGTCGAGGTGCCGGTCCAGACAGTTCCAGGCGACGTTCAGCACCCCGTCGGCGAACCAGCGGATGCGGAAGTCGGCCTTGTCGAACGACACATCCCGGATCTGCGTCGGCGCCGTCATCCAGTCGATCCGCCGCGCCTGCTCCGCCCAGAACGCCTCCGGCGTCTCCCGCGCCGAAACACGCGCCGTCTCGTAGCCGGACG
>JAVHYH010000266.1 GCA_031119155.1 Brevundimonas sp. | reverse complement strand
CCCGCCTTGATGTGCCATTTGGTCAGCGTGCCCTCTTCCATCGTGGGGGACAGCGCCGGCATCAGAATGTCGGTCACGGATCAGGCCTCCACGTACACGTCAGTATAGAGCTCGGACGGATCGGGCTCCGGGCTCTCTTGGGCGAATTGAACAGCTTCGGCGACGATCGCCTTGATTTCGTTGTCGATGGCCTTCAGCTCGTCTTCCGTCGCCTTGGCCTGTTCGAGCAGCAGCTTGATGTGGTCGATCGGGTCGCGGGTCTTCTTGACCTCGTCGACCTCTTCCTTGGTCCGGTATTTGGCCGGGTCCGACATCGAGTGGCCGCGATAGCGGTAGGTCTTCACCTCGAGGATGTAGGGGCCGCCGCCTTCACGGGCGCGCTTAACGGCGCGGGCCGTGGCGTCGCGGACCGCCAGCACGTCCATGCCGTCAACCTGCTCGCCCGGGATGCCGAAGCTGGCGCCGCGGTTGAACAGCTCGGTCGTGGACGACGCGCGCTGGACGCTGGTGCCCATGGCGTACTGGTTGTTCTCGATGATGTAGATGGCCGGCAGCTTCCACAGCTGGGCCATGTTGAAGCTCTCGTACACCTGACCCTGGTTCGAGGCGCCGTCGCCGAAATAGACGAACGAGACCGAGTCATCGCCGCGGTACTTGCCGGCGAAGGCCAGGCCGGTGCCCAGCGCCACCTGGGCGCCGACGATGCCGTGACCGCCGTAGAAGCCGGTCGGCACGTCGAACATGTGCATCGAGCCGCCCTTGCCCTTGGACGAGCCGCCGATGCGGCCGGTCAGCTCGGCCATCACCTCATTGGGGCTCATGCCCGCGGCCAGCATGTGGCCGTGGTCACGGTAGCCGGTGATGATCTTGTCGTGGCCTTGCTTGACGCTCTCCTGAACGCCGACGGCCACGGCTTCCTGACCGATGTACAGGTGGCAGAAGCCGCCGATCAGGCCCATGCCGTACAGCTGGCCCGCGCGCTCCTCGAAGCGGCGGATAAGGACCATCTCGCGATAGAAGCGCAGCAGGTCCTCTTTCGAGGCTGCAGGTCCGTTTGGAATTGTCTTTGATTCAGTCTTCGCGGCGGGGGCTTTCGCCATCCGTGATCTCCCGGTGGGACCCCGCTGGGCAGGGACGCTTGTCGTTACGGAAAGGGGCTTTAGCAGCCTTCGTTCCCGAAACGCAAAGCGCACCGGTCAAGCTGTAACCAAAGTTCAGGAGGCCTGCGGCTTGACGTCACGCGGGTTTGAATGCGCGACCCTGATCACATAGTCGCGAGGGTCCGCGAAGCCCAGCACCGCACGGGCCCGTTCTTCCAGCAGATCCCGCGAAAGGCTGCCGCGGCGCAGGTAGCGCATGCGGACTTCCAGATCCTGCTTTTCTTCAAGGATATTCGCCAGCTGGGTCTCGCGACGCTCCAGCATCGCGTCCCGCTCTCCCCCGCTCAGCAGACCACGCTCCCCGGTCAGGGCCTGAACGCCCAGATAGGCGATCAGCAGCAGCAGGATGCAGGAGGGCAGATAAGGCTTCATTCGTTCGGGCACTCGACCGCTCCTTCTGAGCGTGGACTCGTGATTGACGAATCCTGACCGAAAAGCCCTAACGAACCGTAGCTTGGCCGTAGAATCTACGGCCAGAGCCACGATTTTTCCGACCTTATTTCAGCAGCATGCCGCCGCCGAAATAGTCGGCCTGGTCGCCCAGCATCTCCTCGATTCGCAGGAGCTGGTTGTATTTGGCCGTGCGGTCCGAGCGGGCCAGCGAGCCGGTCTTGATCTGACCGCAGTTGGTGGCGACGGCCAGGTCGGCGATGGTCGAATCCTCGGTCTCGCCCGAGCGGTGGCTCATGACGGCGGTGTAGCCGGCGCGATGGGCCATATCGACCGCATCCAGCGTCTCCGAAAGCGTGCCGATCTGGTTGACCTTGATCAGGATCGAGTTGGCCAGGCCTTCGCCGATGCCGGCGGCCAGACGCGCCGGGTTGGTCACGAACAGGTCGTCGCCGACGATCTGGACGCGGTCGCCCAGACGATCCGTCAGCAGCTTCCAGCCGTCGAAGTCGTCCTCGGCGCAGCCGTCCTCGATCGAGACGATCGGGAAGCGTTCGCACAGGTCGGCCAGGTAGCCCACCATGCCGTCGGCGTCGAAGCTCTTGCCCTCGCCCGCCATGACGTATTTGCCGTCCTTGAAGAACTCGGTGGCGGCGACGTCGAGGCCCAGGTGGAAGTCTTCACCGGCCAGATAGCCGGCGGCCTGACCGGCCTTGGTGATGAACTCCAGCGCGGCTTCGGCCGACAGCAGGTTCGGGGCGAAACCGCCTTCGTCGCCGACGTTGGTGTTGTGGCCGGCGTCCTTCAGCGACTTCTTCAGCGCGTGGAAGATTTCCGCGCCCATGCGCAGGGCGTCCGAGAAGTCCTGCGCGCCGGTCGGCAGGATCATGAACTCCTGGATGTCGATCGGATTGTCGGCGTGGGCGCCGCCGTTGATGATGTTCATCATCGGGGTCGGCAGGACGCGGGCCGAGACGCCGCCCAGATAGCGGTACAGCGGCAGGTTCGACGAGATGGCGCTGGCCTTGGCGCAGGCCAACGACACGCCGAGGATGGCGTTGGCGCCGAGGCGGGCCTTGTTCGCCGTGCCGTCCAGACCGATCAGGGTCTCGTCGATGCGGCGCTGGTCCTCGGCGTCCATGCCGGACAGGGCGTCGAAGATTTCGCCGTTCACGGCGTCGACCGCCTTCTGGACACCCTTGCCGCCCCACATATCCTTGTCGCCGTCACGCAGTTCGACGGCCTCGTGCGCGCCGGTCGAGGCGCCCGACGGCACGGCGGCGCGACCGAAGCTGCCGTCCTCCAGCACCACATCCACTTCCACCGTCGGATTGCCCCGGCTGTCGAGGATCTGGCGGGCGACGATTTCAGCGATGTCGGTCATGGGATGGCTCTGCTCTGCGAGACGGCGTTCAGACGCCGCGTTTAGCCCGTAGAGGCCCGGAACGGCAACCGGATAGAGCCCCACGCTCCGGGGCGGAGGTTTTCACCCCGCCCCGGCGCTCACGACGACCGGCCCGCGATCAGGAGCAGCCTTCGACGTACTCGATCGAGGCGCCGCCGGCGGCGATCGACTTCACCTTGCCGTCCATGCCGATCTCATACTTGATCCCGCGCGCCGCCGGACCGGTGCGGTCGCTGGTCGCCCAGACGGTGATGTATTCGGCCGGGGCGCTCTCATACTTGTGCGGGACCACGACCGCCGCCGCGCCATAGGCCGCCTTGATGGCCGAAGCCTCGTCGCCGATCTTGAAGCCACGATCCGTTTCGATCGTCGATGTACGGGTCAGCCAGACGCTGGCCAGCAGGCCATTATTGGTCATGACCAGCATATTCTCCGGCGCGCGGCTGGGGCGGAACATGTCGCAACTGGCCGGGTCCGCTCCACCGACCGAGTTCGGGTTGGCGTCCGGACCCAGCGCCGCCTCGATCTCGGCGGTGGTCATGCCGACCCGCAGGGGGCCGAAGCCGTTGGCGGTCAGGATGTTGTCGGGAACGGGCTGAGCCGGGGCCTCGGCCGCGGGCGGCGGGGTCGGCGCGGGCGCATCGGCCGGCGCTTGCGCGGGTTCCGGCGAATTACAGGCGGCGACGGACAGGACGGCGGCGGTCAGCAGAAGGCGGCGGATCATGGGGGCTCCAGAAGGTTGTCCAGAGGCATGAACGCACGAAAACGGCGCGCGAGGGTATCGCGCGCCGCAAAATCTTTCGTCCGGCCGAAGCCGGTCGCGTCAGAAGACTAGTCTTCCTTCGGCGTCAGAACCTGACGGCCACGGTAGGTGCCGGTCTTCAGGTCGATGTGGTGCGGGCGCTTCAGCTCGCCGGTGTCCTTGTCCTCAACGTAGGAGTTGGTGCCAAGGGCATCGTGGGCGCGGCGCATGTTGCGACGCGAGGGCGATACTTTGCGCTTCGGAACGGCCAT
>JAVHYH010000265.1 GCA_031119155.1 Brevundimonas sp. | reverse complement strand
CAGAACGCCTCCGGCGTCTCCCGCGCCGAAACACGCGCCGTCTCGTAGCCGGACGCGGTCATGCGGGCGCGGGCGGCCCAGGCCGGGTCGACGGGATAGAGGTCGGGATCACTCAAGACGGACGCCTTCAAAACGCTAGAAGCCATATTTCGCAAACACCTGAAGCCGGTTGAGGTCGCCCGACGCGCCGGATTCCAGCTCGCGCTCGCCGAACATGAACTCGGCGCCGACATCGAAGGCCGGGATCGGGGTCCAGATCAGATTGGCCCGCAGGCTCTGCGCGGACCGGTTGGCCAGCAGGCCGGTCAGGGCCGTGTCATTGTCCACATTCTGGGCCGAATACGTCAGGTTCGAACGCCACTGCGGCGACCAGACATGGCGATAACTGGCGAACCCGGCCAGCACGCCGATGGTCTCCAGATCGCCCGAGGCGGTCAGCACGGCGTCGTTGGAGAAGTTCAGGCCGATGTAGCGACCGATCCCCTCCCCGCCCGACAGCATCAGCCGCAGGTCATTGGTCTCGCCGACCTTGATCTTGGCCGCCGCCGAGACGCCCCAGCCGGTGGCGGAGGCGTCGATCGCCCCGAGCCCGGTCGTCTCATAGGCCAGTTGACGCACGATGCCGGCCACCGAGGCCTCGCCCCAGGGACGGGTCAGGGTGTAGCGGGCGGTGACGTCCGGCAGGCTGTTGTCGTCGGCCACGATCCGCGTACCGCCCGCGAAGGGGGTGACGGTCGTCTCGGGGTTTTCGATCGAGATCGAGATCGGCCCGCGCGTGTAGCGGACCTGCACCTGGCGGGCGAAGACCGTGCCTTCGCTGGCCCCGATGTAGTCGGCGGTATCGGGCAGGACGCTGAGGTTCTGGAAATTGCTCCACTCCTGACCGAACAGCCAGTTGTCGACGGTGACAAAGGCGCGGCGCAGGGCGAGGTTCGAGGGGCTGGTCGTGCGCTGGTCGCCGGTCCCTGGGAGAACCTGGAAGTCCATTTCGATCCGACCGCCGACCTTGCGGCCGCCGATCAGGCTTTCCGTCGTCAGCCAGAAGCGGGTCTGGCGGGCGTTGAAGTCCGCCGCCAGATCTTCATCGGCTCCACCGACCGGGATCGAGCCCGGAAGGTAGAAGTCCCGCAGCGCGTCGCCGTTGGCCGGGTCGCCGCCGCTGTAGTCGGACACGATGTAGTCGGCCTTCACGAAACCGCCGAACCTCAGGGTGTTGTTCCCGATCCGGAAGCCATCCGCAGGCGCCGCCGCCGGGGCGGGAGGAGCCGCCGTCGTGCGTTGCTCGATGCGCTGGATGTCCTGCGCCACCGCCTGCTGCTGGACCGTCTGCTCCGTGCGGGTGGCCTGTACGGCCGTCTTCAGTTCGTTGAGCTGGGCCTCAAGCTGGGCGATGCGCGCCTCAAGCGCGGCGACATCCTGGGACTGGGCGTTGGCGAGCTCGGGCGCAGAAAACAGGGCCAGAGCCGCGCAGCCGGCCAGCAGTGCGGGTTTCAGGGTCATGGCGTCCTCCCGGGCCCGTCTGTTGCGAGCCTCCTGAACGCCACCTTCCGGTCGCCCTCCCTTGGGGGCCATTAGCCATTGGTCTAGTTTCGACCAAAGTCTAGGGGTGGCAGAGTGGCACATGGACACGCGGCGCCAGACTGCGGCCAGGCCTTTGGGAGAGCGTCATTTGGATCGCATCGTCATCGCCGATGACCACCCGTTGTTTCGCGCCGCCCTGGGCTCGGCCCTGACGCGCGCGGCCCCTGACGCCGCCCTGCACGAGACGGCCAGCCTGTCCGGCGCGCGCGAAGCCCTGACCGGCGGCCCGGTCGATCTGCTGCTGCTGGACCTCAAGCTGTCGGACAGCGAGGGGTTCGCCGGTCTGGCCGAGATCCGCAGCGACTTCCCCGCCGTGCCGGTGGCCGTCGTCTCGGCCAGCGAGGATGGAGCCACCGTCCGCCGGGCGCTGGCGTTCGGCGCAGCGGGCTTCATCCCCAAGTCGGCGACGCTGAACGAGATGGTCGAGGCGCTGACCGCGATCCTGGCCGGAGACGGCTGGTCCCCGCCCGTTGACGACGCCGACGAGGACGAGCCGATGGAATCCCGCATCGCCAGCCTGACGCCGTCCCAGCTCAAGATCCTGATCGGCCTGCAGCAGGGCCGGCTGAACAAGCAGATCGCCTTCGACCTCGGCGTCACCGAGGCGACGATCAAGGCCCACCTGACCAGCGTGTTCCGCAAGCTGGGCGTCCACAACCGCACCCAGGCCGTGATCGCGGCGCAGACCCTGTCGCTGGACGCCTGAACCGCGCTTCAGGTCTGGCGGCGGCGGCTGGACAGGAAGGCCTTCAGGGCGGCGGGCTTGACCGGCTTGGACAGCAGCACAGCCCCGGCCGCCACGGCGCGGTCCGGCAGATTCTCTTCCGCGTCGGCGGTGATCAGGGCGATCTGCTCCAGACCCAGACCGCGCAGCGCCTGGATGAGCGACAGGCCGTCACGCCCATGACCGAGGTGCAGATCGACCAGCGCCGCATCGAAGGCTGACATCCCGGCCAGATCGAGGGCTGTCAAGGCGTCCGGCGCCGTCACCGGCGTCGCCCCCCATCGCTTGAGCAGGGCGGCCAGCCCTTCGAGAATGGCCGGCTCATTGTCCACGCAGAGCACCCGCAGCCCCGCCAGCGGCGTCGTCCCGCCCGCAGCCACGCGGACCGGCGCGGGCCGGCTGGCGACGGGCGCCGCCACGGGAGCCGAGACCGTGAACACCGATCCCCGTCCGACCTCCGACCGCAACGTCAGCGGATGATCCAGCAGGCTGGCGACGCGACGCACGATGGCCAGACCCAGCCCGACCCCGGCCTCGTCCCCGCCCCGCCCCGGCAGGCGGGTGAACTCGGCGAAGACGGCTTCCTGCTGGTCCGGGGCGATGCCGCGGCCGGTGTCATGCACCTCCAGCCTCAGCCGACCGGCGCCGCCCCGGCGCACGCCGATCAGGACGCCGCCCTCGTCCGTGTAGCGGATCGCATTGCCGATCAGGTTCTGCAGCAGCGAGCGCAGCAGGTCGCGATCCGACGCCACCCACAGTCGCGACGGAGCGATCCGCAGCGTCAACCCCTTGGCTGCGGCCAAGGGCGTGAACTCGCGCCGCAGGTCGGCGAACAGGGCCTCGATCGACAGCGGTCCCACAGCCGGACTGACGCCGCCCGTCTCCAGCCGCGACAGGTTGAGCAGCGCCTTCAGCAGGCCATGCGCGCTCTCGATCGACCGGTCCGCATTCTCGGCCAGATCGCGCGCCGCGCCGTCGCCCCCCTCGTCCTTCAGGGCGGCGATGAACAGGCGGGCGGCGTGCAGGGGCTGCAGCAGGTCATGGCTGGCGGCGGCGAGGAAGCGGGTCTTGGAGGCCACCGCATCCTCCGCCGTCTGGCGCGCCTCGTTCAGCCGCTCGGTGCGGTCCGCGACGCGGGCCTCGAGCTGTTCATTGGCCTCCTCCAGCGCCTGCGCCGCCCGCCGCAGCTCGGTGATGTCGGTGTAGGAGGTGACGTAGCCGCCGCCGGACATGGCCGCGCCGGTCGATTTCAGGATCCGGCCATTGGGCTGGACGCGCTCATGGTCGTGAGGGGCGCGACGGCGCAGGGCGTCGAGACGGCGCTCGATCCAGCCCTCCATGTCGGCCTCATCGACCTCGCCGCGCTCGGCGTTCAGGCGATAGACGGCGGCGATGGGCTGGCCGACGTGGACGAAGCCGGAGGGCAGGTCGAACAGCTCGATATAGCGGGCGTTCCAGGCGATCAGGCGCAGGTCCTCGTCCACCACGCTCACGCCCTGGTCGATGTTGTCCAAGGTGGCCTGCAGCAGTTCGCGGTTGAACTGGACCGCCTGCGACGCCTCGTCGAGCATCCGCACCACGTCCTCGGGGGCCCGCCCTCCTCCGGCCAGCGCGGCGGAGATGACGCGGCGGGCCGAGGAGGCGCCGACCGCCCCGGCCAGCATGCGCTCGGCCGTGCGGGCCAAGCCGGCGTCGGCGGGGTCGGCGTCCCTG
>JAVHYH010000026.1 GCA_031119155.1 Brevundimonas sp. | reverse complement strand
ACTGGGGCCACGCCAAGGACTATGTCCGCATGCAGTGGATGATGCTGCAGCAGGACACCCCTGACGACTACGTCATCGCCACCGGCAAGCAGTACAGCGTGCGGCAATTCGTCGAGGTCTCGGCCGCCCGCATCGGTGTGACCCTGCGCTGGGAAGGCAAGGGCGTGGAGGAGGTCGGGATCGTGGCGGCCGTCGATCAGGCCCACGCCGTGACCCGTTGCCCGGCCATCAAGGAAGGCCAGACCATCGTCCGCGTCGATCCGCGCTATTTCCGCCCGACCGAGGTGGAGACCCTGCTGGGGGATCCGTCCAAGGCCAAGGCCCAGTTGGGCTGGGAGCCGGAGATCACCTTCGAGGAGATGGTGGACGAGATGATGGAGGCCGACCTGCTGGCCGCTCGCAAGGCGGTTCTGCTCAAGAACGCCGACTGGAGCTGATCGCCTTGGGCCCCTTCGTTCGCCTCGACCGCACCGCGCACCGGCGCGAGGACAATCGCGGCTGGCTGGAAGTCCTCTACGAGAGCGACGCCATGGTGCTGAAGCGCTCGTTCTCGAAACAGGGCGTGTTCCGCGGCCTGCACATGCAGCGCGCGCCCTCGCCCCAGACCAAGGTCATCCGCGTGGTCGAGGGCCGGATCGTGGACATCATCGTCGATCTGGACGATCCGACGCGGGAGTTGAGGACCACCACCCTGATGCCGCAGGACGGCTGGGTGCGGATCGACGCGCAATACGCCCACGGCTTCTATGCGCTGGAAGACACCCTCTTTGAGTATGTCTGCGACGGCGGATACGATGAGGCGTCGGAGCTGGCGTTCTCGATCGCCGACCGCCTGCCCGCCCTGCTGGGCGTGAAGACGGTGATCCTTTCGGACAAGGACCGCGCGGCGCCGCCCCTGCCGGCGCCCGGAGCAGAGTGATGACCAAGCTTTCCCTGATCACCGCCAGCTACAACAGCGCGCGCACCATCGCCGACACCCTGAAGTCGGTGAACGTCCAGACGTATGCCGACTTCGAGTATCTGGTCGTGGACGGCGGCTCGAAGGACGAGACGATGGAGATCGTCGCGCGCGAGGGCCAGCGCGTCACCTCCGCCGTGTCCGAGCCGGACAAGGGCATTTACGACGCCTACAACAAGGGCCTGTCGCGGGCGACCGGCGAGGTCATCGGCTTCATCAACTCGGACGACTATTACTGCACGCCCGAGGCCCTTTCCGAGGTCATGGCGGCCTTCGAGGCGGATCCGGAGCTGGAGGCCGTGCACGGCGATCTGGTCTATGTCGATCCGGTCGACACCTCGAAGATCGAGCGGCACTGGAAGTCGCGGCCGGCCACGGTCGAGAACCTGCGTCGCGGCTTCATCCCGGCGCACCCCACCCTCTTCCTGCGCCGCAGCGTCTACGACAAGGTCGGCGGGTTCGACACCGCATACCGGCTGGCGGCCGACTACGACTTCATGCTGCGCACCTTCTATGTGGCGCGGGTGAAGTCGCTCTACATCCCCAGCATCTGGGTGCGGATGCGCTCCGGCGGCGCGACCGGCGGCAACGCCTCCAGCATCATTCGCCAGAACGACGAGATCCGCGCCAGCCAGCAGGCCCACGGCCTGAACTATCCCAAGGCGCTGTTCTTCGCCCACAAGGTGCTGGACCGCTCGGTGCAGCGCGCCCGCGCGCCGTTCGTGAAGGCGCCGGACATCGCTGGAGCGGGCGGCAAATGATCGACGGCAAGCGCGTCCTCGCCATCGTTCCGGCGCGCGCGGGCTCCAAGGGCCTGCCGGGCAAGAATGTGCGGATGCTCGCGGGCAAGCCCCTGCTGGCCTGGCCCATCGCGGCGGCGCACGCCTCGGCCCATGTGGACCGGGTGATCATCTCGACCGACAGCCAGCAGTTCGCCGATATCGCGGTCGAGCACGGCGCCGAGGCCCCCTTCCTGCGCCCGGCGGAACTGGCCAGCGACACGGCGCCGTCGATCGGCTTCATCCTGCATGCGATCGACACCCTGGCCGCTGAAGGCGACGCCTTCGACTATGTGGTCCTGCTGGAGCCGACGTCGCCGCTGACCGAAGGGTCTGACGTGGATGCGGCGCTGAAGCAGCTGACCGACGCCGACGGACGCGCCGACTCCATCGTCGGCGTCGCGCTGATGGAAACCACCCATCCGGCCTATGCCGTGCGGCTGGGAGACGACGGCGCGATCGACCCGCTGCAGCCGGGCGGTTTCGCCGCCATGCCCCGCCGTCAGGACCTGGAGCCGGTCTTCAGCCTGGACGGCAGCCTCTATATTTCCACGGTCGAGGCCCTGCGCCGGGAACAGGGTTTCTGCCACGACCGAACCCTCGGCTATCGCACCGCCCGCCATAAAAGCTATGAGGTGGACGATCTGGTCGATTTCATCTGCATCGAAGCGATCGCCGAAAACCTGCCGACCCTTCAGGACTAAGGCTGGACCTCCCCGTCCGGCACGAGATTGATTATGCGCAAGTGCACCAAATGCCTGGTCCCCGAGACCGTCGACACCATCACCTTCGACGAGGAGGGCGTGTGCTCCGTCTGCCGTCAGATCGAGGCCAAGAAGGACAAGATCGACTGGGATGATCGTCAGCGGCAGCTCGACGAGATCGTGGCCGAGTACAAGGGCAAAGACATCTACGACTGCATCGTCCCCTATTCGGGCGGCAAGGACTCGGTCTTCCAGCTCTGGTACATCGTCAAGACGCTGAAGATGAAGCCGCTGGTGGTGCGCTATAACCACTGGGGCTACCGGCCGAAGGTCGAGGAAAACAACACCTCGGTGTTCAAGCAGCTGGGCGTCGACGTGGTCGAGTTCACGCCGAACTTCCACGTCGTGCGCGAACTGATGCTGGAGAGCTTCAAGCGTCGCGGCGACTTCTGCTGGCACTGCCACACCGGGATCTACTCCGGCGTCATGCACATGGCCGTGCGCTTCAACATCCCCCTGCTGTTCTGGGGCGAGACCTCCGCCGAGTACCACAGCTGGTACACCTTCGAGGAAATGGAGGAGGTCGACGAGAAGCGCTTCAACCGGCTGATGAACCAGGGGATCACCGCCGACGACATGTACGAGTTCCTGCAGGGACGAGTCGAACGTCGCGACCTGTGGATGTTCGACTATCCCAAGCGCAAGGACCTGATGAAGCTGAAGGTCCGCTCGATCTGCCTGGGCAACTACATCGAGTGGGACACCCGGGCCAACGTCGAGCTGATCAAGCGTGAACTGGGCTGGGAAGGCCAGCCGGTCGAAGGCGTGCCGCCCGAGTACGACTACGAGAAGATCGAGTGCACCTTCCAGGGCATGCGCGACTGGTCGAAATTCGTGAAGCGCGGCTACGGCCGGGCCAACCACCTGCTGTCGATCGACATCCGCAACGGTCGCAAGACCCGCGAGGAGGCGGTCGAGATCGAGGCGAAGTACGACGGCAAGCGCCCCGCCTCGATGGACTGGTTCCTCGAACACCTGCAGATCACCGACGACGAGTTCTACGACATCCTGGCTCCGCACCAGGTCCACCCGTGGAAGTTCGACCGCAAGAATCTGGAGACCGGCGAGGTCATGCCCGACTTCGACAAATGGGACCGGACGGATCTGAGCGACATCAGGGTCGGACCGCCGAAGACCGCCGCCGAATAAGGGAGCAGCCCGCATGACCATCGCCATCATCGATTACGGCATGGGCAATGTGCGCTCGCTGATGAACGCGTTCGAGTATCTCGGCGAGGACGCGGTCGTGACGGCGGATTTCGACGAGCTTGAGGACGCGGATCGGCTGGTCCTGCCCGGCGTGGGCGCCTTCGGCGACGCGATGGCGGCCATCGACGCCAAGAACCTGCAGCCCGTTCTGCACCGGCTGGCGCTGGACCTGAAGAAGCCGGTGCTGGGCGTCTGCCTTGGCATGCAGCTGTTCGCGCGCAAGAGCTTCGAGCACGGCGAGCACGACGGACTGGGCTGGCTGGACGCCGAGATCCGCCCGCTCCAGGTCGAGGCCCCGGCCAAGGTGCCGCACGTCGGCTGGAACGCCGTCTCGTTCGCTCCCGATGAGTGGCTGTTCAAGGGCCTGCCCTCGGGCGAGAGCGACTATTATTTCGTCCACTCCTTCCACATGGTCTGCAACGATCCGGCTGACCGGGTCGGCGTCACGGATCACGGCGGGGTCGTGACCGCGGCGGTGCGGCGTGGCAATCTGACAGCGACCCAATTCCATCCCGAGAAGAGCCAGGACAACGGCCTGCAGCTGCTGCAGAACTGGCTGGCGCACGAGTTCTGATGCTCAAGAAACGGATCATCCCCAAATTCCTGATCCGGAACGGGCGTCTGGTGAAGATGCGCCGCTTCCACGACGATCAGCGCGAGGCCGGCAACCCGGTCTCGACCGCCAAGGTCTATGACTCCTATGGCGTGGACGAGCTGATCTTCGTCGATGTGGACGCCACCAACGAGGGTCGGGTCGTCACCGGCAACATCATCGAACGGGTGGCCGAGGAGGTCTTCGTGCCCCTGACGGTCGGCGGCGGCGTGACCACGCTGGAGCAGATCGAAAGCCTGCTGAAGAGCGGCGCCGACAAGGTCAGCATCAACACCGCCGCCATCGAGGACCCGGACTTCATCACCCGCGCCGCCTCCCGCTTCGGCGACCAGTGCATCGTGGTCTCGATCGACTACCAGGCCGATGAGGTGGGCCGGAAGACGGTGCGGGGGCGAGGCGGCACGACACAGACGGGCCACGATCCGGTGGAGTTCGCCCTGCGCATGCAGGACCTGCACGCGGGCGAGATCCTGATGACCTCGATCGACCGCGACGGCATGATGAACGGCTATGATCTGGAGATGATCGCGGCCCTGTCGGACAAGCTCGACATTCCACTGATCGCCTCGTCCGGCGCCGGGAGTCTGGACGACTGCATCCAAGCGCTGGACGCAGGAGCGTCAGCGATCACCATCTCGTCGATGTTCATCTTCACGGACCACAGCCCGATCAAGGTGCGGACCTACCTCAGCACCAACGGGGTCAATGTCCGCAGCCAGAAGGGCAGCCGATCGTGAGCGGCCTGCTGTCCCTCACACCCTCGCGGCTGCTCTCCGATCCGGCGGGCAGCGCGATGGTCGTCGTGGACAGCGTCGCCCGCAATGTCGCCGCCGAGGGCTGGTTCTACGGCCAGTTCGCCGCCGCCATCCTTCTGGGCCTGATCATAGACCTGGTGCGCCGGCGCAATCTGGCCGCGCGCTACTGGACCCGGTCCGTGCGCGTCGATGGCGTCTACGCCGTTCTCGAATTCCTGCACCTGATCCAATTCGCCGTCATCCTTCCGGTCGGCCTGTTCATCACCCGCGGCCTGCAGTCGTGGGCGCCCTGGCTGGAGGTCAAGGCGCTGGCCGATCTGCCGGTCTGGGCCCAGTTGGCCATCCTGTTCGTGGTCACAGACTTCTGCGTCTACTGGTGGCACCGCCTGCAGCACGAGAACCGCATCGTCTGGCAGTTCCACAAAACCCACCATTCCCAAATCAATCTGAACGTCATGACCACCTTCCGCTCGACGGTGATCGACCGGATCGTGGCGCTGGCGGTCCTGGCCGTGCCCGCTACGATGATGCAGGTGGACGCGGCTCTGCCGGTGGCCCTCGCCGCCGTGCTCCAGTTCCACCAGCTGATCATCCATTCCGACAGCGGCTGGTCGTTCGGACCGCTCGACAGGGTGTTCGTCTCCCCCAGCTTCCATGAGGTCCACCACTCCTCGCTGGAGCCGCACCTCGACAAGAACTACGGCGGCGTGCTGTCGATCTGGGACCAGATGTTCGGCACCTGGGTCGCGCGCGGCGAGGCGCCGCTGGTCTATGGGCTGGTCGGCGAACGTCTTCCGGAGTCCTGGCTGGCGCAGCAGGTCGTCCCGCTGACCGGACTGTGGCGCCTGTTCCGGGAGCGCGCCGCCTCGCCCCGCACCACCGCGACGGATGCCGCACGATGACCATCAGGGTCCGATCAAGCCTCGACGCTCGTGGCCTCGCCGCCTATGCGGCGGCGCAGCTGAACGCCCATTTCCCCGACTCGCATGTGGTCCAGGCCGATGACCTGATGAGCGCCGTCACCGTCGCGCTGTCCCGGCTGGAGCATTGCTTCAGCCAGGTCGACAACAAGTATTTCTTCGACGGCGAGCAGGTGGTGTTCAACCACCTTCACGGCGACCAGTACGCCATGTGGCTGTACCTGCTGTCGAACGAGCTGTTCCGGCAGGGCGGCCCGGCCTCGACCTGCTCCAAGTTGTTCCTGCTGAACAAGGCGCTGCACGGACTGGACGCCTTCTACGAGGTCGAACTGCCGTCGATCTTCCTGTTCGTTCATCCGCTGGGCACGGTGCTGGGGCGCGGGCGGTACAGCGACTATTTCATCGCCTACCAGCGTTGTGGCGTGGGCTCGAACCGCGACATCTATCCGACGTTCGGCCGCCATGTGACGCTGCGCCCGGGCAGCGCCGTCCTGGGCCGATGCGCCATCGGGGACAACTGCCAGATCGCCACGGAATCGCTGGTGCTGGACCGCGACCTGCCGGACAACACCCTGTATATCGGTAGCCCCAAGACCGCGACCCTACGACGTCAGGACGGCCCGCTGCCGATCTGGCGCGCCAACGGAGCCTGAGCCCATGCCTGACGACATCAAGATCCCTTCGAACACCGAGGCGGATTTTGCAGCGCTGCGGGCGCGCCTGCACAAGGCGATCCCGGGCGGGGCGCACACCTATTCCCGCGGCGACGACCAGTTCCCGACCAATGCGCCGCCGGTGCTGGCGCGCGGCAAGGGCGCCTATGTCTGGGACACCCACGGCGCCAAATACCTGGACTACGGCATGGCCCTGCGCGCCATCTCCATCGGCTATGCCGACGACCGGGTGAACGCCGCCGCGATCCGGCAGATCGAGAACGGGGTCAACCTGACCCGCGCCTCGGCCATCGAGCTCGAAGCCGCGGAGATGATCTGCGACATCATCCCGTCGGCCGAGATGGTGAAGTTCGCCAAGAACGGCTCCAACGCCACCACCGCCGCGGTGAAGATCGCCCGCGCCTATACCGGTCGGCGCTACGTCTGCATCCCGCGCCAGCACCCCTTCTTCTCGTTCGACGACTGGTTCATCGGCTCGACCAACGTCAAGCGCGGCACCCTGCCCGATCACGCCGCCAGCACCCTGCTGTTCGACTACAACGACATCGGCTCGCTGCAGGCGCATTTCGACGCCCACCCCGGCGAGATCGCGGCGGTCATGCTGGAGCCGGCGACCCACCTCATTCCCTGCGGCCCGAACGGCGAGCCGGGCCTCGCGCCGGGTCCCGATCCCGACCACGCCGGTCATGCCGGGAACTTCCTGCATCAGGTGAGGGCGCTGGCGCACGCCAACGGCGCCCTGTTCATTCTCGACGAGATGATCACCGGCTTCCGCTGGCATCTGAAGGGCGCCGCCCATCTGTTCGGCGTCGAGCCCGACATCGCCACCTTCGGCAAGGCGATGGCCAACGGCTTCGCCCTGGCGGCCGTCGTCGGCAAGCGCGAGTACATGCAGGTCGGCTCGACCGACCGCCCCGGCATGGAGCGGACCTTCCTGCTGTCCACGACCCACGGCGGCGAAATGCCGGCGCTGGGCGCCTTCGTGGAAGCCACCCGCATCAATATCGAGGAAGACGTTCCGCGTGGCCTGTGGGCCTACGGCGCGGCGCTGAAGGCCGGCTTCGCCGACGTGGCGGCGTCCAACGGTCTGGCGGATCAGTTCGTGACCGACGGCCCCGAGATCCTGATGAACTACATCACCCGCGATGCGAACGGCGAGCCGTCGATGGCCCTGCGCACCCTGCTGTCGCAGGAGATGATCAGACGCGGCGTTCTGATGCCCTGGCTCGGCACCTGCCAGGCGCATGGCCCGGAGGAACTGCAGATCACGCTCGACGCGCTGGACGGCGCGCTGAAGGTCTATGCCGCCGCGCTCCAGGAGGGCATCGAGAAGTTCAAGGACGACCACGTCATCAAACCCGTCTTCCGGTCGCACAACTGATGACCGACGCAACGCGACTGGACGGACAGGTCGCCCTCGTCACGGGCGGTGCTGGCATCCTCGGCCGTCACTTCTGCAAGGGACTGGCGGACGCGGGCGCCGCGGTGGCCGTGGTCGACCTGTTCGGCGACGCCGCGAACGAGGCTGCGGCGGAACTGGGCGGCGAGGCCGCGGGCTTCGCCTGCGACGTGTCGGACGCCGCCTCGGTGAAGGCCTGCGTCGAACAGGTCATGGCCCGCTACGGGCGCATCGACATCCTGATCAACAACGCCGCGACCAAGACCGCCGACGTGCGCGCCTGCATGGCTCCGTTCGAGGAGTATTCGATCGACACCTGGCGCGAGATCATGTCGGTCAACATCGACGGCATGTTCCTGATGGCGCAGGCGGTCGGGAAGACGATGCTGGCGGGCGGCGTGAAGGGCCGGATCGTCCAGACCGCCTCGATCTATGGCGTCGTCGGCCCGGACAACCGCATCTATGAGGGCTCGAACTATCTCGGCGGGCCGATCAACACCCCGGCGGTGTATTCGGCGTCCAAGGCCGGGGTGATCGGCTTCACCAAATGGCTGGCGACCTACTGGGCCGACAAGGGCATCCGCGTGAACTGCATCGTTCCCGGCGGCGTCTCCAGCGGCCAGAACAGCACCTTCAGCGAGCTCTATTCCGCCCGCGTGCCGATGGGCCGCATGGCCCGGGCCGACGAGATGGTCCCGCCGCTGCTGTTCCTCGCCAGCGAGGCCTCCAGCTATGTCACGGGCCATGTGCTGATGGTCGACGGCGGGTGGACGGCCTGGTGATGGAGCCCTCCCGGCGAGGCGGCCTCTATCTGGTGGCCGTCAAGCTTCTGGACGTGGCGGCGCGGGCGGGCTTCGTCCTCGTCGCGACCTACGCCCTGCCGATCGCGCAGGCCGGACAGTTCGGCCTGCTGACGACGCTCGTCGCCCTGTTCGCCTTCGGCTTCAATTTCGAGCGCCACATCGACATCCAGCGCCGCACGGCCGGACAGCCGTATGAGGTGTTCGATCGCTACGTCTCGTCCGCGACCGGCTTCTTCGCCTTCAACTGGGCCCTGATGACGCCGCTGTTCCTCGGCGCGGTCATCCTGATGGCGGACATCAGCCCGGAGATGGCGGCCCTCGCGGCGGTCATCGTGATCGGTGAGCACATCTCGAACCAGGCCTACTATTTCGCCCTGATCTCCCCGCGCTACGCGCCCCTGCTGCTGGTGGTGACGGTCAAGAACCTCCTTCTGGCCGGCGTCGTCCTGTATCAGGCCCTGCTGGCCGACAGCCCGCTGCAACTGGACTTCGTCCTGCCCCTGTGGGCGGCGGGCGCCGCGCTCTGCACCGCCGCGCTGGTCCTGATGTGGCTGCGGATCCGCACCGCCACGCCACGCGAGACGCCCTTCCATTTCGGCGTCGACATCCTGGGACAGCACAAGGCGTCCGCCGTCCATTTCCTGCTGGGCCTGATCGCCCTGCTGGTGCTGCAGTATGACCGGCTGGCCGTCGGCGCCCTGATGTCCATGGATCAGGTCGGCGTCTATTTCCGCCATGCGGCGCTGGCCTCCCTCGCCTATCAGGCCTTCAGCGTCATCTCGTTCAACCGCATCATCCCGACCGTCTTCGCCGCCGCCCGGCAGGAAAGCGTCGCCGCCCTTCGCGGCCGGGTGCTGCGGGAATATCTGCTGACCCTGATCGGGGCGCCGGTGCTGTTCGCGCTGCTGTGGGGCGCCGACGTTCTGACCGGCGGCGTCTACAGCGAGCGCTTCCACCTGAGCATCCTCCTGATCGGCGTAATGCTGATCGGGTTCATGCTGCGCGCCGCCGCCGACTTCCACGGGCTGGTCCTGAACGCCCGGCATCTGGAGAATGCGGTCCTGCGCCAGCAGGCCATCGCCTTCGCCATCGGCGCGGTGCTGCTGGCCGGACTGACCTGGCGGTTCGGCCTGTTCGGAGCCGCCTCGGCGACGGCGGCCACGGCGGGCCTCTATCTGATCCTGATCGCCCTGCGGGTCTCCCGCCTGGTCCGCAGCGAGGCGACGGCATGAGAGCCCTGATCACCGGAAGTCGCGGCTTCGTCGGCGCCGCCCTGATGCAGCGCCTGATCGATCAGGGGCACGAGGTTTCGGGCTTCAGTCGTACGGGCGGCGACCGCACCCTGACCGGCGACCTGCTGGACCCGGCCTCCATCCGCGCCGCCATCGACGCCTTCCGGCCGGACGTGATCTACAACCTCGCCGCCGAAACCGACCTGAAGGGGCCGCCGCGCAACGGCTATGCCGCCAACACCACCGGGGTCAGCCATCTGCTTGAGGCCGTGCAGGCGTCGCCGTCCGTGCAGCGGGTGGTGTGGATGTCCTCGCAACTGGTCAACCGCCCCGGTCGCGCCGTGATCTCGGACACCGATTTCGACCCGGAGGGCGGCTATGGCGCCAGCAAGGCCGAGGGCGAACGTCTCGTGCGCGCAGCGGACGGCGGCGGGAAGACCTGGGTCATCGTCCGCTCGACCACCATCTGGGGCCCGGGCATGAGCGAGCACTATCTCGGCGTGGTGCGGCTGATCCGCCGGGGCCTGTATTTCCATGCCGGCCGCGCGCCGCGCATGAAGTCCTACTCCTACATCGACACCCTGGCCGCGCAGCTGGAGGCGTTGGGAACCGCGCCGGAGACCGCCATCGCGGGCCGCATGATGTATCTGGCCGACAGCCCTCCGATCGACCTGCGCCTCTGGTCCGACGCCTTCGCCGCGCGCTTCGGCCGCCGGATCCACACCCTGCCGGAGCCCGTCGCCCGTTTGCTCGGAGCGGCCGGAGACCTGATCGCCGCCGTCGGCCTGCGTTCGCCGCTGACCTCGCGGCGGCTGGACAACATGATGACCGACTATCTGTACGACACGGCGCCGATCGAGGCCGTCGCCGGTCCCCCGACGATCTCCATGCAGGAAGGCGTGCGCCGCACCGCCGACTGGCTGATCGCGCGTGACGCCTCCGTGGAGACCTCATTCCGATGACCGGCACGGCCCTGATCTATTCCATCCACCGGATGGAGCACTGGTGGCGGTGCATCGGCGACCATCTGGGCTATGCCCGCGCCGTCGTCCTGACCGATCGTCGCGGCGCCGGCGACCGATGGGTCACGGACGACTTCTACGCCGCCTATGAGGCCATCCGCTCGGGCAGGGCGACCGCGCCCCTGCTGCTGGACGCCGATGAGGCCGCCGACGTCATCGCCCGCTGCCGCGTGCTGCGCTGGCTTCCGGTCGAGCAGGCGACCGCCATGGCCCAGGCGATGGCGCAGGCGATGGACCGGGTTCTGGACGAGGTCGCGCCGTCCGTCGTCACCGGCTTCCCGATCGACAGCTATGTCTCCGACGTCCTGGCGCGACGCGCGCGGGCGCGCGGCATCCCCTACTACGAGGTCACCGCCAGCGCCCTGCCCGGCATGTGCATGCTGATGCATCGCGGCAAGCTGATCACCAGCGAAGCCCCGGTCGATGACGCTGCCGTCGAGGCCCGCATCGGCGAGATCGCCGCCCCGGTCTTCACCCCCACCTATGTGCAGAACCAGGCCCCGTTCACCCGCACCCGGTTCCTGAAGACCTTCTGGCGGTTCCGCCTGCGCGGCTGGGTGTTCAGCGCCCTGTCGATGCTGCGCCGCGACCCCCTGAACCTGCATTATCTCGATGCCCAGTCGGGGCTGGGGCACAAGCCCCGGCTGCGGGATCTGAAGGTCATCGGGATGGTCGAGCCCGACTGGCTGGCGCGGGTCGAGGCCTTCCCCCGCGAGCGTCGCATGCTCTTCGGCCTGCAACTGCTTCCGGAAGCCGCCATCGACTACTGGGTCGATGATCTGGACATGGTCCGCCATGAAGACATGCTGGTCGAGGCCGCCCGGCATCTGACCGACGCCGGCTATCTGGTGGTGGTCAAGGATCACCCGCTGCAGTTCGGGTTCCGCCAGATCGCCCTGCTGGAACGCCTCAAGACCCTGCCGAACGTGGTCATCGTTCCCTATGAGGTCAGCGGCAACCAGATGCTGGCCCTGTGCGGCGCCAGCCTGACCGCGACCGGCACCCTGGGCCTGCAGGCGGGCCTGCTGGGTCTGCAGTCGGTCACGGCCGAGGCCTATTACGTCCCGCGCGACGACGACTTCATCATCCTGCGCCACTGGAACGAACTGCCCGGGCTCGCCGGGCGCCTGCGCGACACCCCCGCCCCCGACGACCTTCACGCCCGGCAGGCGCGGATCGTCAGCCATCTGCTGCGCGGCAGCTTCCACGCCGACTTCTTCTCGTTCCAGACCTTCGATCCGGCCAGTCCTGACGACGCGACCGCCGAGCTGGGTCGTCGTCTGGGAGACCGCCTGCGCCAGCTGGGGCCGGACGGCGAGAACTGGCACGGCAGGCAGATGCCGCCCGGCGGCGGCGACCATCCCGGCTCGCCGTTGAATTGAGCCGCTGAACAATCGGTCAACTTGACCAGACCTGACCGGCTTGGATAGGACACGGGTCTGTGCGCTTCGTCTTCCCGAAGCGCCGAGCGGCCCCGCTCAGCTAGAGAGACAGGCCTGTCAGATGACCTCGCCCGGCTATGTGATCCTGGACCCCGGTCCCGAGCTGCGCCCCATGCCCGACGTGGACTGGCGGGCGGACATGATCGACTACAGGCAGCACGAGGCTTACCGCGAACTGGCGTCCGGGGTTGATCTGTCGACCCGCCTCAAGGCCGGCGCGATCTTCACCGCCGGCATGGCCAAGCTGCTGCTGAAGCGGGCGATCCGTTACGAGATGATCCCGTTCGATGTCCGCGCCGATCGCTCGGCGGCCGGTCGCCTGCGCTTCGCCGGAGCCGCCCTGCGGAACATGACCGCCGGCGCGATGCGCAAGCGTCACGCCCGGGCGGGCGTGGCCGCCGCGGGCGCGCGACTGGACCAGCACGGCGTCATGGTGCTGAACGTCCCTGCTCAGCAGGTCGAGGCGCTGGAGCAGGTCTCCCGAACCCAGTTCGACGCCCTGGCCGCCCGCCGCGGCAAGTCGAACGGCCAGCGCAAATTCGAGGAATCGCGCGGTCAGGCCAGTCGGGTCGCCGAGGGTGAGCTGTTTTCGCAGATCGAGAGCCTGCTGAAAGAGTCCGGCGTCATGGCCGCCTCCGACGCCTACCTCGGTCGGCCCGCGCGGCTGATCGACGTGAACCCCCAGATCAACGACGTGTCCGACAGCTTCTGGCGCGACATCTTCCCGGACATCAACGCCGACCAGTTGCCCGCCACCGCCTACTGCCACCGTGACGCCTCCGGCGGCGACCTGAAGGCGATCATCTATCTGAGCGACGTCGGCGAACGGAACGGCCCGTTCAGCTATGTGCTGGGTTCGAACCGCATGCGGATTTCGAAACTGGACGACCTGATCTGCGAGGCCAACGACAGCAACGGACTGGGCGCCACCGATCCGCAGGCCCGTCGCCTGTTCGCCGCCCTGCCCGCCCGCCTGCGCCAGAAGGGGGCCTTCGGCAACGACCTGACCCCGGACGCGGCGATCAGCGCCGACATCAATGCCGGTCTCTGGGCCATCCAGGCGGCGAAGGGATCGATCGTCCTGTTCGACACCAAGGGCATTCACCGCGGCGGCATGGTCGTCGAGGGCGAACGTCGCGTCATCACCTGCGTGATCGGATGACGGTCCCCGACCTGACGCCCGCAGCCCCGCACGCGGAGGCCATGCGTTGAGATTCCATCCCGCCATTCTGATGCTGATGGTCTGGGTCACCTGCGTGGCGGCCTTCTTCATCCTGCCGTTCCAGCTCGAGAACCGGGTGATGAGCATCTACGGCTATCTCATCCTGTTCCTGTTCATCGGGGTCTTCTGCCTGGGCGCCTTCATCGCGGGGCGGCCGCAGGTGCAGCAGCCGCGCCGGACGGACCTGACCCTGGACTTCCAGCTCACGGACCGGCTGCTCATCGTCGCCGCCCTCATCGCCGTCGGCGCGGCCTTCATGGACACCGCCGATCGCAACATCCTCAACCTCGCCGAAGCCTATCGCGCGCGGTCGGAGACGGCCGGCGCCCTGATGAGCGGCGGCGAGTCCCAGAGCTCGATCTGGTTCCAGCTGAGCTTCCTCACCTATCCCGCCGGCTTCATCTATCTGGTCCGGGAGATCGCCTACCGGCCGCGCCCGGTGCTGTGGAAGCTGGGGCTCTACGGCCTTCTGCCCATCGTGATGGCGGCGCTGTCGATGGGCGGGCGCTCGCCTCTGCTCTATGCGCTGGTCGTGATGATCTATGCCTTCAACCTGCGGAAACAGCTGTTCCCGAAGATCCCCGGCCAGACCGTTCGCCGCCGTCGTCCGCTGTTCAAGCTGGGGCCCGCCGGCAAGGCGGCGATGGGTGCGCTGGGCGGCGTCATGTTCCTCTATTTCATGCAGGTCTTCCTGACCCGGGCCGAGATTTCAGGCGGCGTGGACGCCATGTTCGGCATCGCCGGCCAGTCTTGGGGCGTGAACTTCAACGGGCCGGGATCGAACATCCTGTTCGAGTTGCTCGGCCCCGAGGGCGCCTATCTGACCTTCGTCAGCTTCTGGTATCTGCTCCAGGGTCTGGTGATGTCGAACACCCTGTTCACCAGCTAC
Source organism: Brevundimonas sp. (assembly GCA_031119155.1). Lineage (GTDB taxonomy): Bacteria > Pseudomonadota > Alphaproteobacteria > Caulobacterales > Caulobacteraceae > Brevundimonas. The sequence goes on along the minus strand of JAVHYH010000026.1, from coordinate 5,118 downwards.
GACGGCCCGATGCAGTTCGGCGTCTACGGCATCGACCTGATCGGCGCCCTGATGCGTCGTCTGAACGGCGAGTTCGTCGCCAACGGCTACGCCCACCTCGGCGCGGTCAATGTCTACGGCTTCCTGCCCTCGGCCTTCGGCACCCTCTATGTCGATCTCAAATTCCTCGGCCTGATCCCCTGCTTCATCTGGGGCTGGCTGGCCGGAAAGGTCTACGCCCTGGTCAAGAGGGGGCGCGACCCCCGCTGGCTCATGGCCGTGCCCTTCATCGTCATGGGCATCCTGTTCAGCATCATCGGCACGCCGATCGGCTTCTCGAACGGCCTGCTGATCCATCTCTGGCTGATCCTAGCCCTCGTCACGGTCCGCGTCCGGGTCGGTGCGCCGCAATCGGCGCCCCGGCGCTGGACCCGGCGTTGGGTATGAGGCGATTTTCGCCGGTCCAAGGGCTGCCCTGAACGTTCAGGATTGCTAAGGTCCGCTCAGGTTTCCGGGACACTCAGAACATCATGCGATTCAAAGAATATGTGCGCACGCGCATCCTGCCGTTGATCAACGGCGTGCTGGGCGTCGCCTCGCTGAAACTGGTTCCCGCCAGCACGCCCAACCGCGACTTCGACGGCTTCGTCGCCCACCTCGGCAAGCTGGGACATACCTTCAGGACGGTGATCGACGTCGGCGTCGCCCACGGCACGCCCGGCCTCTACAACTCGACCAAAGGCGCCCAGCTCTATCTGGTTGAGCCCGTCCCCGCCTGCGCCCCGATCCTGGCCGAATACGCCCGCACGCTCGGCGCCAAAACCTTCAACGTCGCCGCCGGCGCCGAGGACGGAGTCCTGCGCTTCAATGTCCACAGCGACATCTCGGGCTCCTCCGCCTTCGACCAGTGGGAAGGCGCGCGGCTGGACGGCGAGACCGTCGAGGTGCCGATGCGGCGTCTGGACAGCATCATCGAACAGCCGATCGCCCGCCCGTGCCTGCTGAAGGTCGACACCCAGGGCGCCGAACTGATGGTGCTGGAAGGCGCCTCCGGCATTCTGGACCAGATCGACGTGATCATCGTCGAGTGCTCGTTCCATCAGTTCCGCCACGGCGCGCCCGAGTTCAACGAGATCGTCATCCGCATGAACGAACTCGGCTTCGCCTGCTACGAAACGCTGGAAGGCCACTACCGCGCGCTCGACAACGCCCTGGCTCAGGTCGATCTGGTCTTCGTTCCGTTCGATTCCCCGCTGCGGCGGGACAAGGGCTATTTCAGCCAGCAGCAGATCGACAGCTACCTGAAGGCCTCCTGAGGCCTCAGGCGACCCGGGGCTCCATCGGGCGGGCCGGATTGCCGATGACGGTGGCGCCCGGCGGGACATCCTTCGTCACCACCGCGCCCATACCGATCACGGCGCCCTTGCCGATGCGCAGCGGCTTGCCCGGCGTGCCCTGACGCAGCACGGCCCCCGTGCCGACATAGACGTCATCCTCGATATGGACGTTGCCGTTGCAGGCGACCTTCGGCGCGAAGGTGACGAAGTCGCCGATCACGCAGTCGTGGGCGACATACGAATAGATGTTGCAGTGGAAATGCCGCCCGATCCGCGCCGAGGCGGTGACGATGGTGAAGTCGCAGAAGACGGCGCCTTCACCGACCACGACGTCGGGGCCGCGCCGATGGGTCGTGGCAGACAGGGATCCCGCGGTGATCCGATCCGCGATCCTGCGCCGGATCGCGGCATCGCCGATCGCGATGACCGCCGGACAGTCCAGCGCCTCGGCGCCGATGACCGGCAGGCCACAGACGGTCTGGCCGACCTCCTCGGGATTGTCGGATACGAACACCACCTGCCCGCCGCTCGCCGCGACGGCGTCGTGCGCCGCCTGCACCAGTTCGCGGCCGAAACCGCCGGGCCCATAGATCGCGATCTTCATGCCTGACAGTTGCACGGGGCGACGGCTCCGGCCAATAGGCTGACGGCGATCAGGGCTTCGGTCCAACCACGGAGAGGCGGATGACGCATCGTGACGGACGGGTTCTGGTCACCGGGGCCACGGGCTATCTGGGCGGCGAGGTCGTCAGGCTGCTGGCGCAGCAGGGCCGTCCCGTTCGCGCCGCCGTGCGTCAGGATCCGGGCGGCTGGCCCGCGGGCGTGGAGGTCGCACCCGTCGGCGACCTCGGCCCTGAAACCGACTGGTCGAAGGCGCTCGATCAGGTCGATGTCGTCGTCCACTGCGCAGCCCGCGCCCACGTGCTTCGGGAGACCGCGCAGGACCCGCTCGCGACCTTCCGCCGCGCCAACACCGAAGGCGCCCTGACCCTCGCCCGGCAGGCCGCCGCCGCCGGGATCCGTCGGCTGATCTTCATCTCGACGATCGGCGTGAACGGCGGCGAAACCCATGGCGTCCCCTTCACGGCCGCGGACCGGCCACAGCCCCATTCGCCCTATGCGGTGTCGAAGCATGAGGCCGAACTGGGTCTAGCCGAAATCGCCCGGGCCCATGACCTTGAGGTGGTGATCATCCGTCCGCCGCTGATCACCGGTCCGGACGCCAAGGGCAATCTGGGAACACTGGCGCGATGGATCGAGCGCGGGCTGCCCCTGCCGTTCGGTCTGGTGACGGGCAACCGCCGCGATCTGGTGTCCCGTGACCGGCTCGCGGCCCTGATCTCCATCTGCCTCGATCATCAGGCGGCGGCCGGGCAGACCTTCCTCGTCAGCGACGGCGCTCCGGTCTCCACCCGGCAGCTGCTGCTCGACATGGCGGCGGCGATGGGGCGGAAGGCGCGACTGTTGCCGGCGCCGCCGGCGCTTCTGGGACTGGCCCTGTCGCTCGTGGGCAGGAAGACCATGCGCTCGCAACTGCTGGGCGACCTCGAAATCGACGTCACCCACACCCGCGACACCCTGGGATGGCGCCCCTGAAGCCTTCCGAGTCCGGGCGGGATAGGCTAGTTCACCTGCCATGGATCGGCGCACTCCCGGCGCCGGACGACAGGGGTTCGTCGATTGAGCGTCTTCATCATCGCCGAAGCGGGCGTCAATCATAACGGCGACCTCGCACGGGCGCTCGACATGATCGATGCGGCCGCGGCGGCCGGCGCCGACGCCGTGAAATTCCAGACCTTCTCGACCGATCTCGTCATCGGGCCGACGGCCGGCAAGGCCGAGTACCAGCAGCGCGAAACGGGCGAGGGCTCCCAGCGTGACATGGTGCGCCCGCTCGAGCTGTCGGACGCCGATCACGAACAACTGGCCGAACGCTGCCGTCAACAGGGCATCGAGTTCATGTCGACGCCGTTCGATCACGGTTCGGTCGATCTGCTGATCCGCCTCGGCATGAAGCGGATGAAGGTGCCGTCGGGCGAGATCACCAACTTCCCCTTCTTGCGCTATCTGATCGCCCAAGACCTGCCGCTGATCGTCTCGACCGGCATGGCCACCCTGCAGGAAGTCGAGGAGGTCGTCGCCTTCATCGCCGAGACCCGCGCGGCGATGGGCTTCACCGCCCCGATGCAGGATTTCGTCACCGTCCTGCACTGCACCTCCAACTACCCGGCTGCCTGTAGTGACGTGAACCTGCGCGCGATGCAGACCATCGCGACGACGACGGGCCTGCCCGTGGGCTATTCGGATCACACGCTCGGCGTCGCCGTGTCGACCGCCGCCGTGGGCATGGGGGCCGTAGTGATCGAGAAGCATTTCACCATGGACAAGACCCTGTCCGGCCCCGACCATACCGCCTCGCTCGACCCCGTCGAACTGGCCACGCTGGTGCGCCAGATCCGCGACGTCGAGGCCGCTCTCGGCTCTCCGGTCAAGGCGCCCACCGCCTCCGAAATTCCGGTTCGCGCGCTGGTGCGCCGCTCGGTCACCGCCGCCCGCGACCTCACCGCCGGTGAGATCGTCAACGAGGCCGATGTGCTGCTGCTGCGTCCCGCCAGCGGCATCCCCGCCAAGCAGCTGGACGAGGTGATCGGCCGCGCCCTGAAGACGGCGGTGCCCGCAGGCCAGCCGCTGCAGTGGACGGACCTGGCCTGAGCATGCGGCGCGTCCGCTACATCAGCGGCACCCGGGCCGACTTCGGCCTGATGCGGCGCACCTTGCAGGCCGTGCGGGATCACAAGGCGCTGGAGCTGTCGGTCATCGCGACCGGCATGCACCTGTCCCCCGCCCACGGCGACACGGTGCGGGAGATCGAGGCGGCGGGCCTGACGCTGTCCGCGCGTGTCCCCTTCCCGCTGGAGCCGGCCACCGGCGCGACGATGGCGCGCGGGATCGGCGTGATGATCCCGGCCTTCGTCAGCGCCCTTGAAGAAGACCGGCCGGACATCGTTCTGCTGCTCGGCGACCGGGGCGAGATGCTGGCCGGAGCCTTGGCCGCGATCCATCTCAATATCCCCGTCGCCCATGTCTGCGGCGGCGAGCGATCCGGCACGGTGGACGAACCCGTCCGCCACGCCATCTCCAAGCTGTCCCACCTGCACCTCGCCGCGACGCAGGATGCGCGCGAGCGCCTGATCCGCATGGGTGAAGCGCCGGAGCATATCCATGTCATCGGCGCGCCCGGCCTGGACGGCCTCGACGACCGCCCGGCGGCGGATCGCGCGACGGTGGCGGGTCGGTACGGGCTGGATCCTGCCCGCCCCTTCGCCCTGATGCTGTATCATCCGGTGCTGCAGGAGGCCGCGCGGGCCGAGGCCGACGCCGGGATTCTGATCGACCAGCTTCTGGCAGCCGGATGTCAGGTGCTGGCCCTGGCGCCGAATGCGGACGCCGGCAGCGACGGCGTCCTGGCCGCCCTGCGTCCTCGCGCGGACCATGCCGACGTCCGCCTGCTGACCCATCTGGCGCGCGAGGACTTCCTCGACGCCATGTCGGTGGCCGACCTGATGCTGGGCAACTCCAGCTCGGGCATCACCGAGGCGGCCAGCTTCGGCACGCCGGTGCTCAATGTCGGGCGTCGCCAGAACCTGCGCGAGCGCAACGCCAACACGGTCGATGCGGAGATCGAGGTCGAGGCCGTCTCCGCCGCGATCCGCAAGCAGCTGGCCCACGGCCGCTATCCGTTGGCAAATGTCTACAGCGTCCCGGGCGGGACGGCGGCGACGCGCATCGCCCGCCATCTGGC